>NZ_JBEOXI010000053.1:0-40980 GCF_040296465.1 Streptomyces sp. NPDC002130 | reverse complement strand
ACGTGAAACACCGCCCCTCGTCGTCTCTGCCTACTTCTTGTAGTCCTTCAGGCAGAGCAGGAAGTCCTTGCCGTCACCGCTCTCGGTGTACGTGTACTGGAAGTCCTTCGCCTCGGCCTCGCACTTGCTGGAAGCCAGGGTGTCCGTGAGGAACGAGCCCTCGATCTTGGCCAGCACCTTGTACTGGGCCTTGGCGTCGTCGCACTTCACGACTTCCAGGTCCGGGTTGTTGTCGCTGGTGCTGCCGCGGTGCATGCAGTCGCCGACGGCGGCCGTGTTGGCGTCGTCCCGGCTCGTTACGTAGCCGACGATGGCGATGGTCGCCACGGCTATGACGACGAGTATGTTCTTGATCGTCTTGAAGCTGAGCTTGCGGCCGGACGGCTGCGGGGGAACCGGAGCATACGGAGCCGCGCCCTGGGGCGGGAAGCCGGGCTGCCCGGGCTGCTGCGGGTAACCGCCCTGGGGCGGGAACGGAGCCTGGGGTGCAGCCGCGGGCTGGTTCTGTGCGAACGGATTGCCCTGGGGCGGCGGAGTAGTCACTTGGGGTCCCCCTAGAACATGGTGAGTGACGCGAACATGTCGCGAGATAAGACCCACGTAAGGTAGCGGTCCCCACTGACAACGCAGTAGTCAGAAGTGGCTCTGTGTCATTGATGTGACACTTACTGGCGGCCAAACCGGGCCATAGCCACAGCTACTGCCGCGTAGATAACGGCGATCGTGATCACCAGCGGCACGGATCGGCCGTCCGGCGGCAGCATCAGGGCCGCGACGGCGGCCGCGCCGACGAAGAAGACGTTGAAGAGGACGTCGTAAACCGAGAAGATCCGGCCACGGAAGCTGTCCTCCACCGAGGACTGGACGATGGTGTCGGTGGCGATCTTCGCGCCCTGGGTGGTCAGCCCCAGAACAAAGGCCGCGGCCAGCAGCGGGACGGTGGCGAACGGCAGCCCGAGAGCGGGCTCCAGCAGCGCCGCGGCGCCCGCGCACACGACGATCCAGCGGCCCGGCCCGAGCCGCCCCGCGGTCCAGGGCGTCACCACGGCCGCCGCGAAGAATCCCGCCCCGGAGACGCCCAACGCCAGCCCCAGGAGGGCCAGTCCGTCGTCCGTGGTCGAGGTGAGGGCGTAGCGGCAAAGCATCAGCAGCATGACCAGCAGGGCGCCGTAGCAGAACCGCATCAGCGACATCGCCGCGAGCGCCCAGGCGGCCTGCCGGCGCTGTGGAGCGGCCAGATGACGTACGCCTGCCGCCAGATCGCGGGCGGTGCCCGTGAGGGCCGTCCGGATCTGCTCGCGCGGCAAGGGCCGGTCAGGGCCGAGGAGTTCCCGCGCCATGCTCAGCGACGCCAGGGCCGCGCACAGATACAGCCCGGCCCCCACGAGCACCACAGCGGCGTCCGAGTCCGCCACGGCCAGGCGTACGACGAAGGCGAGTCCGCCGCCGGCGGTCGCCGCCAGCGTTCCGGCGGTCGGTGACAGGGAGTTGGCGAGGACCAGGCGATCGGCGTCGACCACACGCGGCAGAGCGGCGGACAAACCTGACAGGACGAAGCGGTTGACGGCGGTGACACACAGAGCCGAGACGTAGAAGAGCCAGTCCGGAGCCGGACTGAGGATCAGCACGGCCGTGGCGCAGGCCAGCGCAGCGCGCAACAGACTCCCGTACAGCAGGACCTGACGGCGCCGCCAGCGGTCCAGCAGGACACCGGCGAAGGGGCCGACGAGGGAGTACGGAAGCAGCAGCACCGCCATCGCGGAGGCGACCGCGGCCGCCGAGGTCTGCTTCTCCGGTGAGAAGACCACATACGCGGCGAGCGCGACCTGGTAGACGCCGTCGGCACCCTGGGACAGCAGGCGCACGGCGAGCAGGCGCCGGAAACCCTGGAAGCGCAACAGGACGCGCAGGTCACGGACGACGGCCATGGGGCCCAGCCTCACATACGGGGAGGGTCCCCGGGTCGTACGACCCGGGGACCCACACAGCCCTGGCAGGAGCGACTGCTGCGCGCGTCAGCGCTCGACCTCACCCTTGATGAACTTCTCGACGTTCTCGCGGGCCTCGTCGTCGAAGTACTGCACGGGCGGGGACTTCATGAAGTAGCTCGACGCCGACAGGATCGGACCGCCGATGCCGCGGTCCTTGGCGATCTTCGCGGCGCGCAGGGCGTCGATGATGACGCCGGCGGAGTTCGGGGAGTCCCAGACCTCGAGCTTGTACTCCAGGTTCAGCGGGACGTCACCGAAGGCGCGGCCCTCGAGGCGGACGTAGGCCCACTTGCGGTCGTCCAGCCAGGCGACGTAGTCGGACGGGCCGATGTGGACGTTGCCCTCACCCAGGTCGCGGTCGCGGATCTGGGAGGTGACGGCCTGCGTCTTGGAGATCTTCTTCGACTCGAGGCGGTCTCGCTCGAGCATGTTCTTGAAGTCCATGTTGCCGCCGACGTTCAGCTGCATCGTGCGGTCCAGGATGACGCCCCGGTCCTCGAACAGCTTCGCCATCACGCGGTGCGTGATGGTGGCGCCCACCTGGGACTTGATGTCGTCGCCGACGATCGGGACGCCCGCCTCGGTGAACTTGTCGGCCCACTCCTTCGTGCCGGCGATGAAGACCGGGAGGGCGTTGACGAAGGCGACCTTGGCGTCGATGGCGCACTGGGCGTAGAACTTCGCCGCGTCCTCGGAGCCGACGGGCAGGTAGCAGACGAGGACGTCGACCTGCTGGTCCTTGAGGACCTGCACGACGTCGACCGGCTCCTCGGCGGACTCCTCGATGGTCTCGCGGTAGTACTTGCCGAGGCCGTCGAGGGTGTGGCCGCGCTGCACCGTGACACCCGTGCTGGGCACGTCGCAGATCTTGATGGTGTTGTTCTCGGAGGCGCCGATGGCGTCCGCCAGGTCGAGACCGACCTTCTTGGCGTCCACGTCGAACGCGGCGACGAACTCGACGTCGCGGACGTGGTACTCGCCGAACTGGACGTGCATCAGGCCCGGCACCCTGGACGCCGGGTCGGCGTCCTTGTAGTACTCGACTCCCTGCACCAGCGATGCGGCGCAGTTGCCCACACCGACGATGGCTACGCGAACCGAACCCATTCCGGTTGCTCCCTGTGTGTACGAGTGAGGCCCTGAGTGGGCTCTCACGTGGCGGTGTCGCCAGGCGTATCCGGCCGGGGGTCGTCCCCCGGCCGGGGCAGGACGCCCGACGTTCCAGATGTGGTGTCACGCGAAGCGGGCTCTTCGGTGGCCGGGCCCTTGAGGTCCCGCCCTGCCCGCTCGCTCTCGATGAGCTCGTTCAGCCAGCGCACCTCGCGCTCCACGGACTCCATTCCGTGGCGCTGAAGTTCGAGCGTGTAGTCGTCGAGGCGCTCCCGGGTCCGGGCCAGGGACGCGCTCATCTTCTCCAGCCGCTCTTCCAGCCGGCTGCGGCGGCCCTCCAGCACACGCATACGGACATCGCGTGAGGTCTGCCCGAAGAAGGCGAAACGGGCTGCGAAGGTTTCGTCCTCATACGCGTCCGGCCCGGTCTGCGAGAGAAGCTGCTCGAAGTGCTCCTTACCGTCCGCCGTCAACCGGTAGACGATCTTGGCGCGGCGCCCCGTGAGCGGGGCGGCGAGGGCGTCCTCGGAGGTGCTGCCCGTTTCCTCGATCAACCAGCCGTTGGCGACCAGCGTCTTGAGGCAGGGGTAGAGCGTCCCGTAGCTGAAGGCACGGAACACACCCAGCGATGTGTTGAGCCGTTTGCGCAGCTCATAGCCGTGCATCGGAGATTCGCGGAGCAGGCCGAGTACGGCGAACTCGAGGATCCCGGAACGCCGGCTCATCGTCGCCTCCTCTCGCCGCGGTGCGCGTGTAACAGTCCGATATGTCGGGCCGATGTGTCGAGCTGATGTATCGAGTCGATACATCACGACGATAGAACGGCCTTCCGGATGCGACAAGAGGGGGGTGGGTGAACGGGATCACATCACCGATTCATCCGACGCGAGTTGCCTGATTTGAGGTGAACTTCGGGGCTCGGCAGGTTTTGGTGGTGCGTAGTCTGTGCGCCATGCACATCACCGGGAACCGAGTGACGCCTGAGAGCGTCGTCGTCTTCGGTGTAGTACGGGTGCATGCGGGACCGATGAATGCGGAGCCGACCGCATCCGTACTTCGGGGGGACCGGAAACTAGCCGCCGTTTCCAGGCGCGCAGGGGTGCGCCTGCCCGAGGAGTAGTCGTTCGATGAGCGAGCACCGTCGCAAACCGCCGCAGCCGCAGGGAGGCGGACGTGCCGCGGCCCGACGCGGTCAGTCCGGCTCGGCCTCCGGCCGCCGCGCGGCACCGCGAGGCGCCACCGAGTCTCCGTCCGACTCCTATGGGTCGGGCTCGTACGACTCGGGGGGTGAGGAGCGCCAGTACGGCAGCCGAGCCGAGGCCCGTCGTGCGGCGCAGAGAAGTACGGGTGGCAGCCGCCGCAGAGCGGCCGAACCGGCCCGTGGCGGCCGGCGCGCCGCCCCTGGCGGGCCGAACGGGCCCGGGCGGGGCCGGGGACGCGCGGCCGCCGTCCCCGACAAGAAGCGGCTGATCGACTATCCGCGAGCGGGCAAGTACGGCTGGCAGCGCTGGATGCCGTCCTGGAAGCTCGTCTCCGGACTGTGCATCGCCTTCTTCGGCAGCCTGGTGGCCGTGGCGGGCATCGGCTACGCCATGGTGGGCGTCCCCAACGAGGAGAACGCTGCTGCCCGGTCGCAGAACAACGTCTACTACTGGGCCGACGGCACCCAGATGGTCGCGGCGGGCAGCGGGCAGAACCGGCAGAACGTCCCGCTCGCGAAAATCCCCAAAGCCATGCGGTGGGCGGTGATCTCGGCCGAGAACAAGAGCTTCTACGACGACTCCGGTGTCGACCCCATGGGTATCGCCCGGGCCCTGGCGAACATGGCCCGGGGCGGCGACACGCAGGGTGGTTCGACGATCACCCAGCAGTTCGTCAAGAACACCTACCTGAGCCAGGAACAGACGGTCAGCCGTAAGTTCAAGGAGATGTTCATCTCGATCAAGGTGGGCACGAAGCTCTCCAAGGACGACATCCTCCAGGGATACCTGAACACCTCGTACTACGGCCGTGGCGCGTACGGCATCCAGGCCGCCGCCCAGGCCTACTACGGCAAGGAGGCGTACCAGCTCACACCGAGCGAGTGTGCCTTCCTCGCCGCCCTCCTGAAGGGCCCGACGTACTACGACCCCGCGGGCAACGACAGTATCGACACGAACGCGAGCAGGGACAAGAACACGAAGCGGTCCAAGGACCGCTGGGCCTGGATCCTCGAGCAGATGCACAACGACAAGAGGATCACGGACAAGCAGTACCAGGACGCGATCAAGAAGTACCCCATGCCCGACCCGCGCAAGGCGTCCAAGGGCATGACCGGTCAGATCGGGTATCTGGCGGACACGGCCAAGAAGTACGTCCTGAATCACTCGAACATCTCCGAGAAGCAGTTCGACCTGGGTGGCTACCAGATCAAGACGACCTTCAAGAAGGAGAACGTCGAGGCGCTGGCGAAGGCCGTCAAGAAGGTCGAGAAGGAGAAGCTCGACCCGGAGAACCGTGAGCTGGACAAGCACGTCCAGTTCGGTGCGGCGTCGGTGAAGCCCAACGACGGGGCGATCGTCGCGCTCTACGGCGGCGCGGGGTACGAGAACGGCCACTTCAACAACAACGCGGACACCTCGGGTGTCCCCGTCGGTTCGACATGGAAGCCGTTCGTGCTCGCCGCCGCGATGGAGCACGGCACCTACCGGAGCAACGGTCCCCTCTCGCCGCTGAGCAAGTACAACGGCAACGACCACCTCAAGGTCAAGAACAACGACGGAACCTACGTCCTGAAGAAGGACAACACACCGTTCTTCCAGGAGAACGAGAGCGACTACCCCTGGGGCTACATCTCCTTGCGCAAGGCGATGGAGCAGTCCGTCAACACGCCGTTCGTGCAGCTCGGCATGGACGTGGGGATGAAGAACGTGGCCGACCTGGCCGAGAAGTCCGGCATCCTGGACAGCAGCTTCGCCGGTCTCAACGCTTCGTTCGCGCTCGGTACGTCGACTCCCAGTGCGATCCGAATGGCCGACGCCTACGCGACGTTCGCCGCGGCGGGCAAGCAGGCCGCCCCGTACTCGGTGACCAGCGTCAAGTCCAACGGCCGGGACGTCGAGGGCTTCGAGAAGCCGAGGGTCACGCGGGCGATGTCCGAGCAGGTGGCCAACAACGTCACGAACGTTCTGGAGAACGTCATCCAGAACGGAACGGGCAAGAAGGCGCTTTCCCTGGGCCGTACGGCGGCCGGCAAGACCGGTACCACCGACGAGAACAAGTCGGCCTGGTTCGTCGGCTACACGCAGCAGCTGTCGACCTCGGTCGCGATGTTCCGCGAAGACCCCAAGAGCGCCAGGCTGCTCTCCATGAACGGCACGGCGGGTGAGAAGTCCATCCACGGTGGTGACGTCCCGACGCTGGTCTGGACCGAATACATGAAGGCCGCGCTGAAGGGCGAGCCTGACCTCGGTTTCCCGGACGCCGAGGAGATCGGCGAGATCCAGGACGAGGTGGGCGCCCCGACGCCGACCCCGACGCCCAGCGTCGAGCCCAGCGAGACCGTGACCGAGTCGCCGAGCCCCACGCCGACCGCGAGCTCGTCGCCGTCGCCGTCGCCGAGCGACACCTGCGGGTTCTTCGGTTGTGAGGAGGACGGTGGCGCGCAGAACGGCGGCACTGGCAATGGAGGCACAGACGGAGGGGTTTCCCCGGAGCCGACACCGACCGATACGAACGTGGATGGCGGCAACAGCAGGGGCAACGGCAACGGAGGCATCTTCGGAGGCCCTGAGGGATAGCCGACCGATCGCCCGGCTTGGGTTTTTCACGTGAAACGCGAGGGTGTTTCACGTGAAACAAGGGCCGCCGTCCCTTCGAGGGACGGCGGCCCTCGGCGTATTCCCAGGCACGTACGGCAGGATGTGCGACATGCCCAGTGCAGAATCGACGCAAGCGAGCGTCCATGAGCCGGAGCCGGTGCGGCCGACCAAGGAGGACGAGGTCGCCGCGGCCGGCAGCGAGCTGATCGGCGGCCCGCTCGGGCGGCGCGCCCTGCTCGGGTCGTCCTGGTGGACGCCCGTGCGGGTCATCGCGCTGGTGGCGATCGGCATGTTCGCCCTCGGCCTGGTCCAGAAGGCGCCCTGCTACAACGGCGCCTGGTTCTTCGGCGCCAGCTCCCAGTACACGCACGCGTGCTACTCGGACATCCCGCACCTGTACCAGGGGCGCGGCTTCGCCGACGGGCTCGTGCCGTACTTCGACCGGCTTCCCGGCGACATGCAGTACCTGGAGTACCCGGTGCTCACCGGCGTCTTCATGGAGGTCGCCTCCTGGCTCACGCCCGGCAGCGGCGCCATCCAGGACCAGGAGCAGTGGTACTGGATGGTCAACGCCGGAATGCTCATGGTGTGTGCGTCCGTCATCGCCGTCTGCGTGACCCGCACCCACGCCCGGCGCCCCTGGGACGGCCTGCTCGTCGCTCTGGCGCCCGCCGCCGCACTGACGGCGACCATCAACTGGGACCTCCTCGCGGTCGCCCTGACGGCCGCGGCGATGCTGATGTGGTCACGTGGCCGCTCCCTCGCCTTCGGCGTCCTGCTGGGGCTTGCCACGGCCGCCAAGCTCTATCCCTTCCTGCTCCTCGGGCCACTGATGGTGCTGTGCTGGCGCGCGGGCAGGTGGCGCGAGTTCGGGACGGCTCTGGGGGGCGCGATCGTCGCCTGGGTCGTCGTGAACGGGCCGGTGATGCTTTTCGCCTTCGAGGGCTGGTCGAAGTTCTACACGTTCAGCCAGGAAAGGGGCGTCGACTTCGGCTCCTTCTGGCTGATCATGGCCCAGAACTCGGACGACCCCCTCAGCACCGACACCGTCAACACACTGGCGACGCTGCTGATGCTGGTGTGCTGTGCGGCTGTCGCGGCCCTCGCACTGACCGCCCCGCGCCGCCCGCGGTTCGCTCAGCTCGCCTTCCTAATCGTCGCGGCGTTCATCCTCACCAACAAGGTCTACTCGCCGCAGTACGTCCTGTGGCTGGTGCCGCTGGCCGCTCTGGCCCGGCCGAAGTGGCGGGACTACCTGATCTGGCAGGCCTGCGAGGTGGCGTACTTCCTCGGGATCTGGCTGTACCTCGCCTACACGACCAGCGGAGAGGCTCACAAGGGCCTGCCCACCGACGGCTACCACTGGGCCATCGGCCTGCATCTGCTGGGGACGCTGTATCTGTGCGTGATGGTCGTGCGCGACATCTTCATGCCGGAGCGGGATCCGGTGCGCCGGTCCGGTGACGACGATCCCTCGGGCGGAGTCCTCGACGGCGCTGCGGACGTTTTCGTCTTCGGTCCAGCGGCACGCCCCCGGCAGCAGGTGACCGCCCAGTTCGACGGGCCGCCGGTCGAATGGGGCAGGCCGGGCGCGACGGGCGGTTCGCTCTGAGCGAACGGCGCGAGACGCCGTAGCCGGGAACGCAGAAGGCCGTACACGGGACGCCGTGTACGGCCTTCTTGCTGTCCTGCGAGGGACGGTGCGCCGCGACGGTCAGCGATCCACGATCCGGTCGAACTGCGTGGTGGTGTGCCGCAGATGGGCCACCAGCTCCTCACCGACCTTCGGCTCGGGCGCGTCCGCCGGGACGAACAGGATCGAGACCTGCATGTGCGGCGGCTCCGCGAACCAGCGCTGCTTGCCGCCCCAGACGAACGGAGAAAGGTTCCGGTTCACCGTCGCGAGGCCGGCGCGGGCGACTCCCTTGGCGCGCGGCATGACGCCGTGCAGGGCCTTGGGAGCCTCCAGGCCCACTCCGTGTGACGTACCGCCCGCCACGACCACCAGGAAGCCGTCGGAGGCCGCCTTCTGCTGCCGATAGCCGAAACGGTCGCCCTTGGCGACACGCGTGACGTCCAGGACCGCGCCGCGGTACTCGGTGGCGTCGTGGTCCCCCAGCCACAGCCGCGTTCCGATGCGGGCCCGGAAGCGGGTCTGCGGGAACTGCTGCTGGAGCCGGGCGAGGTCCTCGGCCTTGAGGTGGCTGACGAACATGGTGTGCAGGGGCAGCCGGGCGGCACGCAGCCGGTCCATCCAGCCGATGACCTCCTCGACGGCGTCCGAGCCGTCGGTGCGGTCCAGCGGGAGGTGGATGGCGAAGCCTTCCAGGCGGACGTTCTCGATGGCGGCGTGCAGCTGCGCCAAGTCCTGCTCGCTGATGCCGTGCCGCTTCATCGAGGACATCACCTCGATCACCACGCGGGCGCCGACCAGGCCGTAGACACCGTCTATCGACGAGACGGAACGGATGACCCGGTCCGGCAGCGGCACCGGCTCCTCGCCCCGCCGGTACGGCGTCAGCACCAGCAGGTCACCGCCGAACCAGTCCTTTATGCGGGCTGCCTCGTACGTCGTGCCGACGGCCAGGACGTCCGAACCCAGCCGGGTGGCCTCCTCCGCCAGCCGCTCGTGCCCGAAGCCGTAGCCGTTGCCCTTGCAGACCGGTACGAGGCCCGGGAACTGTTCCTGCACGTGCTTGTGGTGCGCACGCCAGCGCGCGGTGTCGACGTAGAGCGTGAGCGCCATGGCCGGACCTGGAACCTTTCTCGTGGTGCCGTGTATCGGCGGTTTCCGTGTGTCAGAGGTATGGAAGCACTGAACGGGACATCAGCGGCGGGACATGTAGATGTCGAGCGCCTTGTGCAGCAGCTTGTTCAGCGGGAAGTCCCACTCGCCGAGGTACTCGGCCGCCTGGCCGCCGGTACCCACCTTGAACTGGATCAGACCGAAGAGGTGGTCGGTCTCGTCCAGCGAGTCGGAGATACCGCGCAGGTCGTAGACGGTGGCGCCGAGCGCGTAGGCGTCCCGCAGCATCCGCCACTGCATCGCGTTCGAGGGCCGGACCTCACGTCCGATGTTGTCGGAGGCGCCGTAGGAGTACCAGACGTGCCCGCCGACGATCAGCATCGTGGCGGCCGACAGGTTCACGCCGTTGTGGCGGGCGAAGTACAGCCGCATGCGGTTGGGGTCCTCGGTGTTGAGGGCCGTCCACATGCGCTGGAAGTACGACAGGGGGCGCGGCCGGAAGTGGTCGCGCACGGCGGTGATCTCGTACAGCCGCTGCCATTCCTCGAGGTCCTGGTAGCCGCCCTGGACGACCTCGACGCCGGCCTTCTCGGCCTTCTTGATGTTGCGGCGCCACAGCTGGTTGAAGTTCTTGTGGACCTCTTCCAGGGAGCGGTTCGCCAGCGGCACCTGGTACACGTAGCGGGGCTGGACGTCACCGAAGCCGGCACCGCCGTCCTCGCCCTGCTGCCAGCCCATGCGGCGCAGCTTGTCGGCCACCTCGAAGGCGCGCGGCTCGATGTGGTCGGCCTCGATGTCACGCAGGCGCTTGACGTCCGGGTTCTGGATGCCCGCCTTGATGGAGGGGGCTTCCCAGCGCCGGATGATCACCGGCGGGCCCATCTTCACGGAGAAGGCGCCCTGCTGCTTCAGGTGCGCCAGCATCGGTTCGAGCCATTCCTGCAGATTCGGCGCGAACCAGTTGATGACCGGCCCCTCGGGCAGGTAGGCGAGGTAGCGCTTGATCTTGGGAAGCTGCCGGTAGAGGACCAGACCGGCACCGACCATCTCGCCGGTGCGGTCGTCGAACCAGCCGAGGTTCTCGGAGCGCCACTCCGCCTTGACGTCAGCCCAGGCCGGGACCTGCATGTGGCTCGCCGACGGCAGGCTCTGGATGTAGGCCAGATGCTGCTCGCGACTGATGGTCCTCAGGGTCAGGCTCATTTAGGGGCGCTCCTCGGGCTGGTGTGTCCCCATGGGTACAGGGGCTCCGGCTCTCGCGCGAAGCCTACTGCGCCTTGGGAGCGCGCCGGTTGGGCGTACGGGACCTTCGCCCCGGCCCGAGGCCGGCCGGGGCGTCACCCGGTGTTCAGATGAGGGTGTCCTGGCGTCAGCCGATGAGGCCGCCGTGCGCCATGCCCAGGAAGAACCCGACCCCCGATGCGCCCAGGCCCAGGATCAGGCCGAAGCGCTCCCGGGTCGTCTCCGAGATCCACTGGCCGTACGCGCCGGTGAGGATGCCCACGAGACCGGCCCAGGAGCTGAGCAGATGCAGGTCCTCGTCGATGATCGCCGTGAGGAACGACATGAGGCCGAGCACCAGGGTCACCGCGAGCAGGGCGTCCTGGAGGGGATGGGGCTTGCCGTCCGTGGCGAAGAGGCCGCCGGCGGGGTTGGGTCGCAATGCCTGTGCCATAGGGCACCTCCTGCGAAAGTCGGCGCATCGTAGCGCCATACACACCCGATGTGTACAGATTGGCTGCCCTGACGGCCGGATTTCAACCGCAAGCCGCTGTGCGGGTACTCTGTACCGTCCGCACCGGTGTCTGCCCACGTCATGGCAGGGGCTTCTCGTCAGAACCCCCGACTGTCAGTGGTGGCCGATACCGTTGCTACGCATCACAACCCTCCTGCCACGGAACGACCGTGGCCGCTGAGTCCAAAGGAGGTGGGTTCCACATGCGTCACTACGAGGTGATGGTCATCCTCGACCCCGAGGTCGAGGAGCGCGCTGTCTCTCCGCTGATCGAGAACTTCCTCTCTGTCGTCCGTGACGGCGGCGGAAAGGTCGAGAAGGTCGACACCTGGGGCCGTCGTCGTCTCGCGTACGAGATCAAGAAGAAGCCCGAGGGCATCTACTCGGTCATCGACCTGCAGGCCGAGCCTGCGGTCGTCAAGGAGCTCGACCGCCAGATGAACCTGAACGAGTCGGTCCTCCGGACCAAGGTCCTCCGTCCCGAGACCCACTGAGCTTCCAGCTCAGCTGATTCCGGGATTCGAGTAGCAAGCAGCCAGAGCAAACCCGCCGAGAGGTTCCCCCATGGCAGGCGAGACCGTCATCACGGTTGTCGGCAATCTTGTCGACGACCCCGAGCTGCGCTTCACCCCCTCGGGTGCGGCGGTCGCGAAGTTCCGTGTCGCGTCCACCCCCCGCACCTTCGACCGCCAGACGAACGAGTGGAAGGACGGCGAGAGCCTCTTCCTCACCTGCTCGGTCTGGCGTCAGGCGGCGGAGAACGTCGCCGAGTCGCTCCAGCGAGGCATGCGCGTCATCGTGCAGGGTCGGCTGAAGCAGCGGTCCTACGAGGACCGTGAGGGTGTCAAGCGCACGGTCTACGAGCTGGACGTCGAGGAAGTCGGCGCCAGCCTGCGCAACGCCACGGCCAAGGTCACCAAGACCACCGGTCGCGGTGGACAGGGCGGCCAGGGTGGTTACGGCGGCGGTGGCGGCGCCCAGGGTGGCGGCGGCTGGGGCGGCGGCCCCGGTGGCGGCCAGCAGGGTGGCGGCGCTCCCGCCGACGACCCGTGGGCGACCGGCGCTCCCGCCGGTGGCAACCAGGGCGGTGGCGGTGGCTGGGGTGGAAACTCCGGCGGCGGCAGTGGCGGCGGCTACTCGGACGAGCCCCCCTTCTAGGGGCGGGTTCGCACTCACACTTCTTGATCACACAGGAGAAACACCATGGCTAAGCCGCCTGTGCGCAAGCCGAAGAAGAAGGTCTGCGCATTCTGCAAGGACAAGGTCACGTACGTGGACTACAAGGACACGAACATGCTGCGGAAGTTCATTTCCGACCGCGGCAAGATCCGTGCCCGCCGCGTGACCGGCAACTGCACGCAGCACCAGCGTGACGTCGCCACGGCCGTGAAGAACAGCCGTGAGATGGCGCTGCTGCCCTACACCTCCACCGCGCGATAAGGGAAGGGTGACCGACTCATGAAGATCATCCTCACCCACGAGGTCTCCGGCCTCGGTGCCGCGGGCGACGTCGTCGACGTCAAGGACGGTTACGCTCGCAACTACCTGATCCCGCGGAAGTTCGCTATCCGCTGGACCAAGGGTGGCGAGAAGGACGTCGAGCAGATCCGTCGTGCTCGCAAGATCCACGAGATCCAGACCATCGAGCAGGCCAACGCTGTGAAGGCCCAGCTCGAGGGCGTCAAGGTCCGTCTGGCCGTCCGCTCCGGCGACGCCGGTCGTCTCTTCGGTTCCGTCACCCCGGCCGACATCGCTTCCGCGATCAAGGCTTCCGGTGGCCCCGAGGTCGACAAGCGCCGCATCGAGCTCGGCTCGCCGATCAAGACGCTGGGCGCTCACGAGACGTCCGTGCGTCTGCACCCCGAGGTTGCCGCCAAGGTCAACATCGAGGTCGTCGCGGCCTGAGTGCCGCGCTGAAGCAGTAAGCGATGGGGCCGCACCCTCAGGGGTGCGGCCCCATTCGTCTCTGCTGGGTGGTGGCCTGCCGGGCGGCTCCATGTTTCACGTGAAACACCGCGTTTCTGTCGAGCAGCCCCTGTTTCACGTGAAACAGGCAGCGTTTCACGTGAAACGCTCAGCGGGTCGCGCCCGTCACGATCCAGCGGCCCGATCGGCTACGAAGCCACAGGGTCAGCATCCGCACCGTCATCATCAGCGTCATCGTGGCCCAGAGGGCCGTGAGCCCACCGCCCAGTACAGGTACCAGCAGAGCGGCCGGTGTGAACACCGCCAGGGTGAGCAGCATCGCCCAGGCGAGGTAGGGGCCGTCGCCGGCGCCCATCAGTACGCCGTCCAGGACGAAGACGATGCCGGAGATCGGCTGGGAGAGAGCGACGATGATCAGGGCGGGCAGCGCCACGTCCATGACGGCCGGGTCGCTGGTGAACAAGGGCAGGAAGACCGGTCGGGCGAGAACCACCAGGACGCCGAGGACGACGCCGACGGCGATACCCCACTCCACCATGCGGCGGCACGCCTCCCGGGCGCCTTGGGTGTCACCGGCTCCGAGGTAGCGACCGATGATGGCCTGCCCGGCGATGGCGATGGCGTCGAGGGCGAAGGCCAGCAGGCTCCACAGGGAGAGGATGATCTGGTGGGCGGCCATGTCGGCATCCCCGAGACGGGCGGCGACCGCCGTGGCGATCATCAGGACCGCCCGCAGCGAGAGGGTGCGCACCAGTAGGGGGACACCGGCTTGTGCGGAGGCCCTGATCCCAGCGGCATCCGGGCGCAGCGAAGCCCCGTGCTTGTGTGCCCCTCGCAGAACCACTACGAGGTAGACCGCGGCCATGCCGCACTGGGCGATGACGGTGCCCCACGCGGAACCTGCGATCCCCAGATCCGCACCGTAGACGAGCCCGGCATTGAGGGCACCGTTGGCGACGAAGCCCGCGATGGCGACATAGAGCGGGGTTCTTGTGTCATGCAGCCCGCGCAGGACACCCGTCGCGGCCAGGACGACGAGCATGGCCGGTATGCCGAGAACGGAGATGCGCAGATACGTGATCGCGTAGGGAGTTGCCGCGTCCGAAGCGCCGAAGAGATCAACGAGGTGGGGTGCCGTGGGCAGCGCGACGGCGACGACGGCAGCGCCGAGGAGCAGAGCCAGCCAGATACCGTCCATGCCTTGTCGGATGGCCGCTTGGAGGTCGCCCGCGCCGACACGACGGGCCACCGCGGCTGTTGTGGCGTAAGCGAGGAAGACGAAGACGCTGACGGCCGTCATCAACAGGGCCGAGGCGACGCCGAGACCGGCGAGTTGAGCCGTGCCCAGATGGCCCACGATGGCGGTGTCGGCCATGAGGAAGAGGGGCTCGGCGACGAGGGCACCGAAGGCAGGCACGGCCAGCGCGATGATCTCTCGATCGTGCTGTCTCCGGCCGGAGGGGTGGCGCGCGGGGGCCTGTGTCATGTGCACCAATCTAATCGTCCACAGGTAAGAGATGCAAAGGATTCGAGACCCTTACTTTCCGTCTCGGTGTGCGCACTGCTGTGCAGTGTTCGAGGTGATCTTGGGCCGGTTGGGAAAGTTTTTCTTCTGCACAGCCCGTGGACGGCAAAGGCGCAGGTCAGTGGGCCTGCTCTGCTAGGAGTGGGGGCTTGTTCACAGGCCTGTCCACCGGGTCGTGCACAGGTTTCGCGGAGTTCTCCACAGCATCTGGGCCGTCGTCCACATGGCCTGTGGATAACCAGATTGGCTGACGCTGCCGACAGGCCTACGGTAGTCCGGCGCCCGCTCCGTCCGCCGGTTTCCAAAACGCCACAAAACCGGCGCGAGCCAACCGGAGTTGGGCCTCTTATTTGTCAGTGCCGTGCCGTAGAACAGAGGGGCACGGCTAGGTCTGCTTCGGCGGACGGGAGGAGGTGGCTCGGTGAGCATTTCCGAGCCCTTGGACGACCCCTGGGCCGACAGCGGTCCCAGTGATCGTCTGCCCGCTTCCCGCCGACGTGGTGACGGAGCCCGGGGCCGCGACGAACAGCACGAGCGCGGCAGGGACAACGGGGCGTGGGACGGTGGATCGTCCCCGTCGTTCGAGCGGGTACCGCCGCAGGACATCGACGCCGAGCAGTCCGTCCTGGGCGGCATGCTCCTGTCCAAGGACGCCATCGCCGACGTCGTCGAGATCCTGAAGGGCCACGACTTCTACAAACCGGCCCACGAGACGATCTACCAGGCCGTCCTCGACGTCTACGCCAAGGGCGAGCCGGCCGACCCCATCACGATCGCCGCCGAGCTGACCAAGCGCGGCGAGATCAACAAGGTCGGCGGGGCCTCGTATCTGCACACCCTCGTCCAGACGGTGCCCACGGCGGCCAACGCGGCGTACTACGCGGAGATCGTTCACGAGCGGGCCGTCCTGCGCCGCCTGGTCGAGGCCGGTACGCGCATCACGCAGATGGGATACGCGGCCGACGACGACGTCGACGAGATCGTCAACCGCGCCCAGGCGGAGGTCTACGCGGTCACCGAGCAGCGCACCAGTGAGGACTACCTCCCGCTCGGCGACATCATGGAGGGCGCGCTCGACGAGATCGAGGCGATCGGCTCGCGCAGCGGCGAGATGACCGGGGTGCCGACCGGGTTCACGGACTTCGACTCGCTCACCAACGGCCTGCACCCGGGGCAGATGATCGTCATCGCTGCCCGTCCCGCCATGGGTAAGTCGACACTGGCCCTGGACTTCGCCCGGGCCGCGTCGATCAAGCACAACCTGCCGAGCGTCATCTTCTCCCTGGAGATGGGGCGCAACGAGATCGCGATGCGCCTGCTGTCCGCCGAAGCCCGCGTCGCCCTTCACCACATGCGGTCCGGCACCATGACGGACGAGGACTGGACGCGTCTGGCGCGCCGAATGCCCGAGGTCTCGTCCGCACCGCTCTATATCGACGACTCCCCGAACCTGTCGATGATGGAGATTCGCGCCAAGTGCCGTCGGCTGAAGCAGCGCAACGACATCAGGCTCGTGATCATCGACTATCTGCAACTGATGCAGGCCGGGGGCTCCAAGCGCTCCGAGAGCCGTCAGCAGGAGGTCTCGGACATGTCCCGGAACCTCAAGCTCCTGGCCAAGGAGCTGGAGGTTCCGGTGATCGCGCTGTCCCAGCTCAACCGTGGTCCCGAGCAGCGCACGGACAAGAAACCGATGGTGTCCGACCTGCGTGAGTCGGGCTCCATCGAGCAGGACGCCGACATGGTGATCCTTCTGCACCGCGAGGACGCGTACGAGAAGGAGTCGCCCCGGGCGGGCGAGGCGGACATCATCGTGGGCAAGCACCGAAACGGCCCGACGGCGACGATCACGGTGGCCTTCCAGGGACACTACTCACGGTTCGTGGACATGGCCCAGACCTGATCCGACCAGGTCTCACAGCCCCTGCCCAAATGTGCTCGACGCGGGACTGCCGGCCGGGTGGACTGGGCCCATGACGACATCTCAGGGAGAGTTGCTTCCCGGCACCCGTCGCGCTCTGTTGCACCGCATCGCCGTCGCGCAGGCCGAGGGACGGGCTCCGTCGCTTGTCGCGGCCGTCGTGCGGGACGGTACGACGGTGTGGACGGGCGCACGGACCTCGGTGGAGGGGCACGCGCCGGACGAGAACGTGCAGTACCGGATCGGTTCGATCACCAAGACCTTCACGGCGGTTCTCGTACTACGGCTGCGCGACGAGGGCGCTCTGGATCTGGGTGATCCGCTCGAGAAGCATCTGCCGGGCACCGGCGTGGGGGAGGCGACCGTCGGTGAACTCCTCGCGCACACGGGGGGATTGGCGGCCGAGTCTCCGGGCCCGTGGTGGGAGCGGAGCCCCGGATCCCTGCGGCCCGAGCTGACCGACGTACTGGGTGATCGCCCCCTGCTGACCCCGCCAGGCCGCCGGTTCCACTACTCGAACCCGGGCTACGCCCTGCTCGGCGCGCTGATCGAGAAGCTCCGCGGGGCTTCCTGGGAGGATGTCCTTCGGCGTGAAGTGCTCGAACCTCTGCGGCTGCATCGCACGAGTGTGCGGCCGCAGGCGCCCCACGCGGGTGGCTGGGCCGTGCATCCCTGGGCCGACGTGATGCTTCCCGAGCCCACCGAGGATCTGGGGCGCATGGCGCCGGCCGGTCAACTCTGGTCCACGCCCGGTGACTTGGCGCGGTTCGCGGCCTTCCTGCTCAACGGCGACGAGCGGGTGCTGAGTGCCGGATCGGTGAGGGAGATGAGGACGCCGGCCGCGCCCCACGAGGCGGCGGACGTGGCGAGCGGTTACGCCTACTGCCTGGGCATGGAGATCCGGCGACGGAACGGACGGTCCCTCGTCGGCCACACCGGGTCGCTGCCCGGTTTCCTCGCCTGCCTCATGATCAGCGTCGAGGACGATGTGGCGGCGATCGCCCTGGCCAACTCCACGTCAGGACCGCTGCTGTTCCCCGTCGCCGCCGACCTGGTCCGTATCGTCGCCGATGCGGAGCCGCGGATCCCCGCACCGTGGAAGCCGCTCCGTGATGTCGACCCGTCGCTGCTGGAGCTGACGGGGCAGTGGTACTGGGGGACGCACGCCTTCGCTCTGCGACTGACGGCCGACGGGCTCGTCTCCTTGGGGCCGTTGACCGGCGGAGGCCGCCGATCGCGGTTCCGCCCGAACGGTGACGGCACCTGGACGGGACTGGAGGGGTACTACGCCGGCGAGTTTCTGAAGGCCGTACGGCGGCCGGACGGGGCCGTGAGCCACCTGGACCTCGGCTCGTTCGTGTTCACGCGTCAGCCGTACGACGAGGGTGCTCCTGTGCCGGGTGGTGTCGACCCCGAGGGATGGCGCGGAATCGGTTAGCGCGGTGGGATGCCTGGGCGTCCTGTTTCACGTGAAACAGGACGCCCAGCCCATCGGTCACAGCTGGAGCTTGAAGCCGGTGTGGGAGGCCGTGAACCCGAGGCGCTCGTAGAAGCGGTGGGCGTCGGTGCGCGTCTTGTCAGAGGTCAGCTGGATCAACTGGCACCTCTCGTTCCGGGATTCTTCGATCGCCCACTCGATGAGCTGGGTTCCCAGGCCGCTGCCGCGCTCGTCCGCATGGATGCGCACCCCTTCGACGATCGACCTGGTTGCACCCCTTCGGGAGAGCCCGGGAATGATCGTGAGCTGGAGTGTGCCGACGACCCTGCCCTCCCGGACCGCCACGACCAGGCGCTGGTTCGGGTCCGCGCTGAGCCGCTCCAGCGCGGCCAGGTATGGAGCGAGGTCGTCCGGCGACTCGCGCTGTGCGCCCAGTGGGTCGTCAGCGAGCATGGCGACGATCGCAGGGACGTCGTCGGCGACGGCGGCACGTATCTCAAGATCTCCCATGGACGCACCTTACGCAGAGTCGGCGGTGCGCAGCTGCCGCACGCCGACTCTGTGCTCGGGCGCCCTATGCGGGCACCGGAGCCTTCAGTGTCTCCACAACTCGGACCAGGGGTGCCAGCTCGGGGTTCTTTGCCGCTTCGTCGAGGGCTTCGCGCAGGGCGGCGTCATTGGTCGGACGTGCCGCTTCCAGCAACTCGAGGCCCGCCGCGGTGACGTTGGTGTAGATGCCCCGGCGGTCGGTGGGACACAGGTAACGCTCCAGGAGCCCCCGGTCCTCCAGCCGGGTGACCAGGCGCGTGGTGGCGCTCTGGCTGAGAACGACCGCGTCGGCGACCTGCTTCATCTGCAGATGGCCCCCGTCCCCGTCGTGCTGCCGGCTGAGTACGTCCAGCAGGGAGTACTCGCGTGCGCTGAGGTCGTGCCCGGCCTGCAGGGCGCGCTCGATGTTGGCCTCGATCCTCCCGTGGAGCAGGGAGAGGGCGCACCAGCTCTGGGCGAGAGCGGTGAGCGCGGGGTCCGTCGCTGTCATTGGCGTTTCCTCCGTCCCGGAGCGGCTGACACCCAGGATAGAGCAGAACCGCAATTGACGGCGTTTGCACATAGCCCGCGTATGCAATTATTGTGGACGCATGCTAAGCGCTCCTGCAATCGTCTGGAAGGTAACCCCTCCATGCCTCTCGCGCTTCTGGCCCTCGCGATCGGGGCCTTCGGGATCGGAACGACGGAATTCGTGATCATGGGCTTGCTGCCCGAGGTCGCGGCCGACTACGGGGTCCCCATCCCCACCGCCGGTTACCTGGTGACCGGCTACGCGCTCGGCGTCATGGTCGGCGCGCCGCTGATGACCGTGCTCGGCACCAAAATCTCCCGCAAGCGGATGCTGATGCTGCTGATGGGCCTCTTCATCGTGGGGAACCTGCTCTCGGCCCTCGCCCCCGCCTTCTCCGTCATGCTGATCGGCCGGATCGTCGCCTCGCTGGCCCACGGCGCCTTCTTCGGCATCGGGTCGGTCGTCGCGGCGGACCTCGTCGCTCCGGACAAGAAGGCCGGTGCCATCGCGATGATGTTCACCGGTCTGACCGTCGCCAACGTCGTCGGTGTCCCGCTGGGCACGCTCGTCGGGCAGTCCGTCGGCTGGCGGGTGACCTTCGGCATCGTCGCCGCCCTCGGCGTCGTCGGCCTGGCCGGCATCGCCCGGCTCGTCCCCGACATGCCCAAGGCGGAGGGCGTGCGTCTGCGACACGAGCTGGCCGCGTTCAAGAACGTGCAGGTCCTCCTCGCGATGGCCATGACCGTCCTGGGCTTCGGCGGTGTCTTCGCGGCCATCACGTACATCGCGCCGATGATGACCCACGTCGCGGGCTTCGCCGACGCCTCCGTCACCTGGCTGCTGGTCCTCTTCGGCCTAGGCATGGTCGGCGGCAACCTGGTCGGCGGCAGGTTCGCCGACCGCGCCCTGATGCCCATGCTGTACGTCTCCCTGGGTGCCCTGGCCGTCGTCCTGGCCCTGTTCACCCTCACCGCCCACGACAAGCTGCTCTCGGCGATCACCATCGCGCTCATCGGTGCCCTGGGCTTCGCCACCGTGCCGCCGCTGCAGAAGCGCGTGCTCGACCAGGCGCACGGCGCCCCGACCCTGGCCTCCGCGGTGAACATCGGCGCCTTCAACCTCGGCAACGCGCTCTCCGCCTGGTTGGGCGGCCTGGTGATCGCGGCGGGCCTCGGCTACACCGCCCCCAACTGGGTCGGTGCCGCCCTGGCCGCCGGTGCTCTGGTCCTGGCCTTCCTCTCGGCCGCCCTGGAGCGCCGCGCCGATGGGCCCAGCACCGTCGTCACGGGAGCCGCACCAGCTGAGCAGCGCGCTGCCGTCCGCCACTGAGCGACGGGACCACCTGCCACCTGCTCCATGACCCGGAACGACCGCAAGTCCTCCAGGAGAACCCCTTCATGAGCACCACCACCGCAGTCGCCCCGCTGACCACCCAGGACGCCGATGTCCTCGTGGCCGCAGCCCGACGTGCCGCCGAGGTCGCAGGCGTCACCGTCAGTGTCACCGTCCTGGACGCGGGCGGCCATCTGCTCGCCTTCCGGCGTGACGACCGAGCCGTGCTGATCTCCGGCGAGACCAGCACCCGCAAGGCCTACACGGCGCTCCAGCTGAACGCGCCCACCGCCGACCTGGTGGACGCGGTGCAGCCCGGAGGCCTCTTCCACACGCTGCCGACCGCGCTCGACCGGCCGCTGCTGTTCATCGCCGGTGGCGTCCCGGTGCACCGCGAGGGCCGACTGATCGGCGCGATCGGCGTCGGCGGCGGTGCCCCGGAGGAGGACCACGGCTTCGCCACGGCCGCCGTGGAGGCTCTCGCCTGACCCGGTCCCTGCAGCGCGACGACGCCGGTTCCCCGTCCCCGGGGAGCCGGCGTCGTCGTATCGGGTTCGTCAGCCCGCCGCGACCGTGACCGGCGCGAACCGCCGGGTCCAGTCGCCGGGCAACTCGGCGATCCCGTACGCCATCACCGAGTTGAAGGCGACGGATCGCAGGCCGCGCTCCTTCACCCACGCGAGGAGTTCCTCGTGCCGCACGTCGATGTCGGTGCGCAGGGGACGGTCGGTGTGGGCGGCAAGGGAGGCGATGAGAGCCTGGGCCACCGACGTGTCGCGTGCGATGAGCGGCCCGACGACGTGGGTGTCCATGTTGGGCCAGGCGGCCGCGTACCCGATGATCCGCCCGCCGCCCTCGGCCACGCGCAACTGGTCGGCGAATGCCGGCAGTCTGGTGACGATGTGTGTGCGGTCGCTCCCGAACACCTGCTCGTCGAGACGGAGGATCGCGGTGAGGTCCTCGGCGGTGGCGGTGCGGGTGGCGACGTCCGGTTCCGGTCCGCCGGGAGTGAAGCGCCCCAGGACCATCTCGGCCTGTCCTGTGACCTTGAAGCCGAGTTCCTCGTAGAGGGGGCGGCCGTTCGGCGTCGCGTGCAGAGTGAGGGGCGTGGTGCCCATCGCCGAGACGACGTGCCGCATCAGCCGCCGTCCCACGCCCTGCCGGGCATGCCGTCCGGCGACCAGGACCATGCCGACCGCGGCGAGGGCGGGCTCCTGCGGTCCGTACTCGGTGACGACACAGGCGCTCACCAGACCACCCTCGGGGTCGTCGATGCCGTAGCCCTTCCCGGCCGTGAGCAGGAAGCCCCACTTGTGCTCCTCCCGTGGCCACCCCCGGTCCTCGGACAAGTCGGCGCAGGCGGCTTGATCGTGGAGCGTCAGACGACGGATGGGCAATGAGGCAAGGGAAGGAGTCGGCACGCAGGTCAGGCTGTCCGACGAGGGCCCCTGACGTCCACCTGTTTCAGCGGAGACGTACGAGCTTTTGGCCAGTTGTCGCCGCCCGCACAGGACGCGGACCGGTGCCGGATGTTTCACGTGAAACAGGTAAGAACGCCGGGCGTCCGGTCGGGACGCTGAACGGGGCTTTCCGGCCTCATCGTTGACGGACTTGGCGATTCGCGTCGTGCCCTCATTCGTGACGAGTGAAGGGGGGACTTGTGTGCACGGCAGTGGCCGGTAGGGTCGAGTCCGGTTCGCATCCGGGACGGGACGCCCTGCCCAGTATGGGGCAGTGCAGGGCAATGCAGCCTAACGGGACGGAGAGATCGAAGACCCGCGTTTCCGGGTATGCGCCGGAAGCGGGCAGGCGGGTGGGAAGCTCGATGAGAGTCACTGCGGCCAATGTCACACTCTCGCCTTACTTGTCCGTACGGAGCCGGAATACGGGTTGAATGTGGCCGCGTTGGCCGCGACAAGGATGGGAACGAGACCGTCCACGGGGGAAGCAGGCACCTTCCGGCTTCGGAAGTGCGCAGACCGACCGAAAGATGCTCGAGGCGAGGCACACCATGGACGCTCCGACCACCACGTCGGCCGACAACGGCACTTCTGGCGGCGGGGGCGACTGGTTCACACCCCGCAAGAACCCGACGACAGCACCGGAAAGCGCCGCCGCTGGTACGCCGGACAGCACGGCGGAAGGGCGTCGACCGGCCACGATACGCCCGGTGGGCAGGCCCGGCTCCGCCCCGGAAGCACCGGCAGACGCCACATCCAGGCTCCCCGGCTCGACATCCCGCAGCACGGACACCGGTCGGCCCGACCAAGCGCGTGAACATCCGGCCGCGATACCCACGCCTGCCCCTCCGGCCGTACAGCACGCTCCGTCCCCCGCTGCGGCTTCCGGCCCCACCACCGTCTCGTCGCCGGGCCCCGCACCCACGGCGCTCACCCCGACGCCCTTCGCCTCCACCGTGGCTCCGCCCCGCACTCACCCCGAACAGCGGGTTCCCGCCCAGGAACACGCACCGGTGCCACCCTCAAGCCAGGCCACCACTCCACCGGCCGAAGAGGGCTCCCCTGACGCCCTCCTCATCCGCCGCACCATGGCCGAGGTCGCGCCGGTCGCCGACAAGGTCACGTCGTACTTCTACGCCCTGCTCTTCGTCCGCCACCCCGACCTGCGGTCGCTGTTCCCAGCCGCGATGGACACCCAGCGGGACCGGCTCCTCAGAGCGCTGCTCACAGCCGCCGAGCACATCGACAACAAGGACGTCCTCGTCGACTACCTGCAAAAACTCGGCCGGGGCCACCGCAAGTACGGGACGCGGGCCGAGCACTACCCGGCCGTCGGCGAGTGCCTCATCGGCGCGCTGAGCAAGTACGCCGCCGGGGTGTGGAACGCGGAGACGGAGGCGGCCTGGATCCGGGCCTACACCACGATCTCCCAGGTCATGATCGACGCAGCGGCCGCGGACGAACTGCGTGCCCCGGCCTGGTGGTACGCCGAGATCGTCACGCACGACCTGAGAACGCCGGACGTCGCGGTGGTCACCGTCCGACCCGACCAGCCGTACCCGTTCCTCGCCGGGCAGTACACGAGCGTGGAGACGCCCTGGTGGCCGCGGATCTGGCGGCACTACTCGTTCGCGTCGGCGCCCCGGTCCGACGGTCTGCTGTCGTTCCACGTCAAGGCCGTACCGGCCGGCTGGGTCTCCAACGCCCTGGTGCACCGTGCCCGCCCCGGCGACATCATCCGGCTCGGCCCGCCCGCGGGTTCCATGACCGTCGACCACACCACCGACAACGGCCTGCTCTGCCTGGGCGGCGGCACGGGCATAGCGCCCATCAAGGCCCTGGTCGAGGATGTCGCCGAGCATGGCGATCGCCGGTCGGTCGAGGTCTTCTACGGTGCCCGCACCGACCAAGACCTGTACGACATCGACACCATGCTCCGCCTCCAGCAGACCCACCCCTGGCTTTCGGTCCGCGCGATCATCGACCAGCAGGCGCACCTGCAGTTGCCGGACGCCATACGCAGCTACGGGCCGTGGGACCAGTTCGACGCCTACCTCTCGGGCCCGCCCGGGATGATCCGCAGCGGTGTGGACGCCTTGCGGGACATCGGTATCCCGTCGGACCGCATACGGCACGACTCCGTGGAGGAACTGGTCGCGACCGGAAGCTGATCAGGCGTCTCAGCCCAGGTCCGGCGCGTGCATGGCGAGCACGCCCTCGATGTTGCCGTCCAGGTAGTGCCGCAACGACAGTGGCACGAGATGGACGGAGGCGATTCCGACCCTGGTGAAGGGCACGCGCACGATCTCGTACTCGCCGACCGGCTCGTCCACCTCGGGACCGTGGCGCAGGGAGGGGTCCATGGACTCCAGGCGGCAGACGAAGAAGTGCTGCACCTTCACCCCGGTCGCACCGCCGTCCTCTCCTATGTGCTCCATGGTGTCCACGAAGCAGGGCACCACATCGGTGATCTTCGCGCCGAGCTCTTCGTACACCTCGCGGTGCAAGGCATCGACGACGGTCGAGTCCTTGGGCTCGACCCCGCCACCGGGGGTGAGCCAGTAGGGATCGACACCCGGCTTGGTGCGCTTGATCAGGATCAGGTCGGCACCGTCCAGCAGAACGGCGCGGGCGGTGCGCTTGACCACGGGTCGGACGGTCATGAGTGAAATGTGGCCCGGCTGGTTCCACGTGAAACATCGCGAAACGTCACCGGTCGAGCTCCCAGAGTGAGGCACTGCCCCGAGCGCCCGCAACTCACGTCCGTGCAACCCGGCGCGCGTCTCCGAGCGCCTCAGCACCAGTCGGCCGAGGACCGCAGCAGCCAGTCGTGAGCCCGCGCGATATGGGGCATCGCGAGCGTCCCGGTCCGGACCACCAGGAAGTACGTCCGCAGCGGCGGCACCGCCGGCTCGTGCAGTGCGACGACATCGCCCCGCTCCAGCGCCGCCGCGCACAGATAGCGGGGCAGCACCGCCAGGCCGGCGCCCGCGACCGCGCACGCCAGGACCGCACGGAGGTCGGGGACGATCACGGTGCCGGGGGCGGCCGGGTGCGAGTCGAAGACGGAGGCCCAGTAGCGGGAGACGAACGGCAGCGACTCGTGCACCTCCACCACCGGCACCTTCTCGAGGGCCGGTTCCGGCCTGCGGTCGGGCTGCCCGTCGCCGATCTGCTCGGACCAGCGCGGTGCGGCGACCAGAACGTGTTCCTCGTCGCAGAGCGCAGTCGCCGTGAGCAGGGCGCCGCGTGGCTGTGCCGTGCTGATGGCCAGATCATGATGCCCGGCGGAAAGCCCTTCCAGGGTTTCCTCGGCGGTACCGAACGAGGCGCGCAAGGCGAAGCCCTGGCCGTCCTCGCCGGTCAGCTCCGTGAGGGCGGGCAGGGCTCGCTCGGCGGTGAACTCCGGAGGACCCGCGAGGTGCAGCGTCCGTAAGGAGGAGTCGTCGTCGAGGCCGGTCTCGGTGATCTCCACCAGGGCGTCGAGATGAGGTGCGGCCTTGTGGGCGAGTTCGTCGCCGATGCTCGTCGGGGTCACGCCGCGGGCCTGCCGCAGGAACAGAGGGCGGCCCAGTTGCCGCTCCAGCGTCCGTATCTGCGAGGTGACAGCAGGCTGGGAGAGGCCGAGCAGGGCGGCGGCGCGGGTGAAGGAGCCGGCCCGGTGCACGGTCACGAAGGTCCGCAGCAAGGCCAGATCCACCGCACACTCCCTTCTTCGGCCCCTGCTCCCTGCCCCGGCCGTGCCCAACTATAAATATGTCGATAGGTCTCTGTCGCTACTGTGATTGGACACTGACAGAGAGTCAACTAGCCTTGGTCGCGCGGTTCTCGCGCGCGGAACCGGAGGGCGGTCCGAGCCACGAGGGGGGAGGCTCGGACCGTCCGTGGGGGTGGTCAGTCGGCCGACTCGTCCAACGCACGCAGCACATCCGCCACCAGGTCCTCGGGATCCTCGGCGCCTACCGACAGCCGGATGAAGCCCTCCGGCACCGCGTCCCCGCCCCAGCGGCCCCGCCGTTCGGCGGTGGACCGCACACCGCCGAAGCTCGTCGCGTCGTCCACAAGGCGCAGCGCGTCGAGGAACCGGTCGGCACGCGCGCGGGTGGGCAGCGTGAACGACACGACGCAGCCGAAGCGCCGCATCTGCCGCCCGGCGATCTCGTGGGAAGGGTCGTCGGGCAGTCCGGGATAGCGCAGTCCTGCCACCTCGGGCCGCTCGCGCAGCGCCTTCGCGACCGCCAGGGCCGTGGCGCTCTGCCGGTCGACCCGCAGCTGGAGCGTCGCGATCGAACGGTGTGCGAGCCAGGCTTCCATGGGCCCGGGAATCGCACCGACGATCTTGCGCCAGCGGCGCACGGCAGCCATGGCCTCGGCGTCCCGGCCGACCACATAGCCGAGGAGGACATCGCCGTGGCCGGTGAGCTGCTTGGTGCCGCTGGCCACCGCGAAGTCGGCGCCGAGCTCCAGCGGACGCTGGCCGAGCGGGGTCGCGAGGGTGTTGTCGACGGCCACCAGGGCACCGCGCGCGTGTGCCGCCTCGGCGAGCCGCCTGATGTCACAGACGTCGAGCCCGGGATTGGACGGGGTCTCGATCCACAGCAGCCTCGCACCGTCGAGGACGTCGAGCTGGGCGTCCCCGCCGGTGGGCGCCGTGCGCACCTCGATGCCGTAGGCCTCCAGCTGGGCGCGGACCAGCGGCAGCGCCTGGTAACCGTCGTCGGGCAGGACACACACGTCGCCGGTGCGCAGCTGGGAGAAGAGCACCGCCGAGATCGCCGCCATGCCCGAGGCGAAGACGAGGGTCTCCGCGTCGTCCCGGCCGGGCGCCTCCAGCTCGCCGACGGCGCGTTCCAGCAGCGTCCACGTCGGGTTCTCGTCGCGGCCGTACGTGTAGGGACCCGTCGGGTCGCCCGGGAGATGGAAGTGGGCCGCGAACACCGGGCCGGGCAGGGTGGGCTCGTGCTTGACCGGCTCGGGCAGCCCCGCGCGCACCGCACGCGTGCCGTCACCGGCGCCCGCGGCCAGCCCCGCAGTGCCCGTCACCTCGCCCGCGGCACTGGCCACGTCACCTGCGGCACCGGCGACGTCACCTGCGGAATGTGCCCCGCCACCTCCGGCACCCGTCGCGGAATCACTCATGCCGCCTGTCCCTCCACGTCCTCGCGCACTGCGGCGAGCAGACCGGTGCTCGCCGCCTCCACCATCTCAAGGCACTCCTCGAAGCCGTCCATTCCCCCGTAGTAGGGGTCCGGTACGTCGAGGTCGTCGCCGGCGGCGGGATCGTACGAGCGGAGCAGCCGTACCTTCCCCGCGTCCTGCTCCGTGGGCGCGAGGCGGCGCAGGGCCCCGAGATGGCCGGAGTCGAGGGCGATCACGAGGTCGAGGCGGGAGAACCACGACGACTGGAACTGCCGGGCCGTGTGGCCGCCCGGGTATCCGTTGTCCTCCAGGACGGCCACGGTGCGCGGGTCGGCGCCGTCGCCCTCGTGCCAGCCGCCCGTACCGGCGCTGTCGACCTCCACCAGCTCGCCGAGACCGGCCTCGGCCACCCGCGCGCGGAACACGATCTCGGCCATCGGCGAGCGGCAGATGTTGCCCGTGCAGACGAAGCAGACCCGGTACGTCATGTCCGCTCAGTCCCCGTCGGGCAGGATGACGTGCAGCGCCCAGGAGACGACCGAGATGATCAGGCCGCCCACTACAGCCGTCCAGAAGCCGTCCACGTGGAAGCTCAGGTCGAGCTTGTCCGCCAGCCACGAGGTGAGCAGCAGCATCAACGCGTTGACGACCAGCGTGAACAGGCCGAGGGTCAGTATCAGCAACGGCAGGCTGAGGAGCTTGACCACCGGCTTGACCAGGAAGTTCACCAGGCCGAAGAGCAGCGCCACGATGATCAGGGTGGCGAACTCCTTGCCCGTGCTGTCACCGGTCAGGGTGATCTTGTCGAGCAGCCATACGGCGACCGCCAGGGCGCCCGCGTTCGCGATCGTCTTGACTAGGAAATTCTTCATGTGTCTGATCGTGGCAGACCTGATCGGACACGGGCACAAGAGGCAGGGGCGGACAAGGCGATGAAAGCATTCCGGCTGGACGAACTGGAGGCGGAGCGCGCCGCCAACGAGGGCGCCTACCTGCAGTTTCTGCGGGAGCAGAACATGTCGGTCGGCTTGTACGCCCTCGACGCGGGCGAACAGGATCCACAGAAGCCGCACAATCAGGACGAGGTCTACTTCGTTGTGAGCGGCCGGGCCGCGATCACCGTCGGCATGGAGACGACCCAGGTGGCGCGCGGCAGCGTGATCTACGTGCCGGCGGGCGTCGCTCACAAGTTCCACCACATCACCGAGGACCTGAGGGTGCTGGTGGTCTTCTCTCCGCCCGAGAGGTGACGCAGCGTCTCGGGGTTCCCTAGGGGATCGGTCAGGGGAGGACAAGGGATGCGAGGCACCCGTTCGACCCCCTCCCGGACCTAGCATCGAGTGCAGGACATCAGAGATCCGACAGGACCGACAGGACCCGGCACTCGAACGGGCGGAGAGGTAAGGACGAGGGCGATGCGAGAGATCTTCACGGGACTGCCGTGGTGGGTGAAGTGGATCGCGGTGCCGGTCATCGCCCTGGTCGTGTTCGGCGGGCTGATCGCCAGTGTGGTCGGCTTCGTCATCGGACTGCTCTTCAAGGTGCTGGTCTTCGTGGCCCTGGTCGGCGGACTGATCTACGTCGTACGCAAGTTCACGTCGAGCTCCTCGTCGCGCAGCGACTGGTGAGACCGGTGGGAAACCGGTGGGGGTAGCGGGAAACGCCTGGAATCACCGGTTCCCTCGGGCGGGGGAAGTTTCCCCGCGGGGCCGTCTGCATGCGGTGGCAGGCGAATAGAGTCCGGAACTCGACGCGGGGACTTCCCCGCGAGCGGCATTCACCCCCACCCGTGTTCCCCGCACGGGTCTGCCCCCTCGCGCTTCGGGAGAGCCCCTTGGTCCCGGCTGACACCGCACCCGTCCACCTCGGCACGGTCCCCGCGCAACCCCGCTCGGCAGTGCCCTCCGGGTCACCGCCCTCCAACGCCGCACCGCCTGCGCCGACCCTGATCGGATCGGTGCAGCGTGCGATGCGCCTGCTGGAGACCGTCGCCGCGCACGAGTACGGCGCCCCGGCCAAGCAACTGGCCCGTGAGACCGGGCTGGCGTTGCCCACGACGTACCACCTGCTGCGCACGCTCGTGCACGAGGGCTATCTGCGCCGGGACAAGGGCCTGTTCTTCCTCGGTGACGCGGCCGAGCGGCTGAGCAGCAGCGGGGCGCGGCAGAAACGTCGCAGCACGATCGTCGACGCCCTCGCACACTGGCGGGACGCCCTGGGCGTGCCCGTGTACTACGCGGTCTACCGCGAGGGCGAGATCGAGGTCATGTGCGTCTCCGACACCCCCGTCAACCCGGCGGTCGAGGAATGGGCCGATTTCCGCGAGACCGGGCACGCGCACGCCGTCGGGCAGTGCCTGCTGTCCCAACTGGACGAGGAATCACGCCGTGACCACCTCGACCGCTATCCGGTGCAGCCCCTCACGCCCTACACGGTGCGCGACAACCACAGCCTGCTCAGGCGCCTGGAGCGGATCCGGCGGATGGAGCCGGTGACCGAGCGCCAGGAGTACGCCCTGGGCGCGGTCTGCGCCGCGATCCCCCTCACCCTCGGCACCACGGCAGCGACGATGGCCATTTCACTCCCCGCACACCAGGCCGACCGGTTGCTGCCCGCGGCCCGGCAATTGCAGGCCGAGATGGGGCGGCTGCTCGGCTCACTCGCGCTCTCTATCAGTATGTGAAAACTCACTCCTTGTGATCTGCTGTGTACGTTCAGCAAGATTCCACCAAGTGTCAGAGGTTCGTTCCCGGCCAGTAGCGGCGATTGACGGGGTTATCGATGCGCGAGTCCGTACAAGCAGAGGTCATGATGAGCTTCCTCGTGTCCGAGGAGCTCTCCTTCCGCATCCCGGTGGAGCTGCGCTATGAGTCCAGTGATCCCTATGCCGTCCGGCTGACGTTCCACTTGCCCGGTGATGCCCCCGTGACGTGGGCTTTCGGGCGGGAGTTGCTGATCGACGGGGTCGGCCGGCCGTGCGGGGAGGGCGATGTGCGCGTCACACCCGTCGAACCCGACGCGTTGGGCGAGGTGTTGATCCGGCTTCAGGTGGGCAGCGACCAGGCGTTGTTCCGTTCGTCGACGGCACCGCTCGTCGCTTTCCTCGACCGTACGGACAAGCTGGTGCCGCTGGGCCAGGAAGGCTCGCTCGCCGACTTCGACGCGCACCTCGACGAGGCCCTGGACCGCATCCTCGCCGAGCAGGGCGCCGGCTGAGACATGGCCCGGCGGCACGGTGGAGTAACGCTTCACCGGGCGCCGCCGAGCTGTGCAGGAACGCTTCTTCCTGCGATCGTCCTACGATCTTCCTGCAGCCGTGCAGTACGCCTCGGGCTCTCAGGCGTCAGCGCTTGCGGCGCCTGCCCCTCCCCCCGCGCGCCGGGACCGCGGAGGCCTCCGGGGCGGGTTCCGCGCCGGAGCGATCGGCTGAGACCACCAGCGCCGCCAGGGCGGTGGTGACCGGCACCGAGGCGACCAGGCCGATCGAACCGACCAGCGTGCGCACGATCTCCTCCGCGACCAGCTCGCTGTTGGCGACCGTCCCCACACTGCTCTGTGCGATGGAGAACAGCAGCAACAGCGGCAGCGCGGCACCCGCGTAGGCGAGGACGAGCGTGTTGACGACCGAGGCGATGTGGTCGCGGCCGATCCGGATGCCCGCGCGGTAGAGCCCCCGCCAGCCCATCGACGGGTTGGCCTCGTGCAGCTCCCACACCGCCGAGGTCTGCGTGACCGTGACGTCGTCGAGTACGCCGAGCGAGCCGATGATGACACCGGCCAGCAGCAGACCGCTCATGTCGATCGTCGGGTAGAGGCCGTGGATCAAGCCGGTGTTGTCGTCGGTGTTCCCGGTCAGGGCGGCCCAGTCGATGAACACCGAGCCGAGAATGCCGATCAGCAGTAGTGAGATGAGGGTGCCGAGCACCGCCACGGATGTCCGGGCGGACAGGCCGTGACACAGGTACAGGGCGATGAGCATGATGGCGCTGGCGCCGACCACCGCCACGACCAGCGGGTTGGAGCCCTGCAGGATCGCGGGCAGGATGAAGAAGTTCAGCACCATGAAGCTGATGGCCAGGGCGACCAGCGCCATGACACCCCGCATCCGCCCGACGACCACCACGGCCAGGGCGAAGATGCCCGCGAGCAGAGCCATGGGCAGACGGCGGTTGATGTCGGTGACCGAGTACTGCAGGTCCTTCGGTGCGGAGGGCTCGTAGGCGACCACGACCTCCTGGCCCTCGTGCAGCTGGCGGGACTGGTCGGGCTGGACGATCTCGGTGAACGTTCGTCCCTTGTCGTCGCCGCTGTCGACCCTGATCGTCGCCCGCTTGCAGGTGCCCTTCTCCTGCTGCACCGCGGAGGAGCCCTCGGCGGTGGAGGTGTCACCGGTCGGCGGCACGCCCGAAGCACCGGCTTCCTTGCAGCTCACCTCGACCACCTTGGTGACGGTGGCGTCCTGCGTCTGCCGGTCGAAACCGACGCCCGTGCGCTCGTGCGCCGGAGCGCCGCCCGGCCACAGCACGGCGAGACCGACCAGTACGGCAGCGGCGAACGGGATCAGGATCGCCGCGATGACCTTGCGCAGATGCAGGGAGACGGGTGTGGCCGGACCGTGACTGTGGGAATGTCCGTGCCCGCCACCCGAGCCGGAACCTGGGCCATGGCCATGGCCATGTCCGTCGCCACCGCCCTGGCCGGGGCCGTGCCCGTCGTCTCCACCGTGACCGTGGCCCTGTCCGTTGCCTCCGCCGTGCCCGTTTCCTCCGCCGTGCCAGTGACCGCCGCCTCCGGTGGGCCCCGATCCGTACCCACCACCGGTGCCATGTCCGGGGCCCTGCCCACCCATGGGGCCACTGTGGCCGGCATGACCGGCCGGAGAACCGGCGCCCCGGCCGCCGCCGGAACCAGGCCCGTACTCACCCCGGTCCCCTGGGCCGAACCCCTCGTCCTGCCCGTACCCGAGCTCAGGGCTCTGCCCTCTGGCCGGCCTTTGTGCTCTGGCCGGTCCCTGTTGCCTGGCCGGTCCATGCCCGGCCCCGGCGGCGAAATCGTGGTCGTCACCACGGCCGTTGCCGTTTCCGGCGCCGGATCCGCGGCGCGGCTCGGGCGGTGGGAAGGAGGGACGCTGCGTCGTGGTCACCGCCCGATCATCGCAAGAACGAGGGGGGCCCTCTGTTCACCGCGCCAGAATTGCCGCTAGCGTGGGGGCACCTTTTGTACACGCGGGAGCTCGGAGCACCGGGCTGAGAGGGCGCTGACCTCCGTCCCGGCGATGTTTCACATGAAACATCGCCGGAGTCGAGTGATGTTTCACACGAAACATCGCCGGACGGAAACCGCTGCGTCGACCGCCGAACCTGTTACCGGGTAATGCCGGCGTAGGGAGTAGGTCTCATGACCAACAAGGACGCACGCACGCCTGCCTCCGTTCAGGACGAGAAGTCCCAGGAGGTCGGGAAGTCCATCGGCTGGCACAAGGCGTACATCGAGGGCACCCGCCCCGACCTGCGCGTGCCGGTTCGCCAGGTGCACCTCACCAACGGCCAGTCGGTCACGCTGTACGACACGTCGGGCCCCTACACCGATCCACTCGTCGACACCGACGTCCGCAGGGGTTTGTCGCCGCTGCGCGAGAACTGGATCATCGCGCGCGGCGACACCGAGGAGTACGCGGGCCGCCCCGTCCGTCCCGAGGACGACGGCATCAAGCACACCTCGCCCCGTGGCGGTCTCCGCAACCTGGACGCGGTCTTCCCCGGCCGGCCCCGTCAGCCGCGTCGCGGCAGGGACGGCAAGGCGGTCACGCAGCTCGCGTACGCCCGCCGCGGCGAGATCACGCCCGAGATGGAGTACGTGGCCATCCGGGAGAACGTTTCGCCCGAGGTGGTCCGCGACGAGATCGCCGCAGGCCGGGCCGTGCTGCCGGCCAACGTCAACCACCCGGAGATCGAGCCGATGATCATCGGCAAGCGATTCCTGGTGAAGGTCAACGCCAACATCGGCAACTCGGCGGTGACCTCCTCCATCGAGGAGGAGGTCGAGAAGATGACCTGGGCGACCCGCTGGGGCGCCGACACGGTCATGGACCTGTCCACCGGCCGCAACATCCACACCACGCGTGAGTGGGTGCTGCGCAACTCCCCCGTACCCATCGGCACCGTGCCGCTCTACCAGGCCCTCGAGAAGGTCGACGGCCGGGCCGAGGAGCTGACCTGGGAGATCTACAAGGACACGGTCATCGAACAGGCCGAGCAGGGCGTGGACTACATGACGGTCCACGCGGGTGTGCGCTTGCCGTACGTGCCGCTCACGGCGAACCGCAAGACCGGCATCGTCTCCCGGGGCGGCTCGATCATGGCGGCCTGGTGCCTCGCGCACCACAAGGAGTCGTTCCTGTACGAGAACTTCGAGGAGCTCTGCGAGATCCTCGCCGCATACGACGTCACGTACTCGCTCGGGGACGGCCTCAGGCCCGGTTCGATCGCGGACGCCAACGACGAGGCGCAGTTCGCGGAGTTGCGCACGCTCGGGGAACTCAACCGGATCGCGAAGCGTTTCAACGTTCAGACCATGATCGAGGGCCCGGGCCACGTCCCGATGCACAAGATCAAGGAGAACATCGACCTTCAGCAGGAGATCTGCGATGAAGCTCCGTTCTATACGCTCGGCCCGCTGACCACGGACGTCGCCCCCGCGTACGACCACATCACCTCCGGCATCGGTGCCGCGATGATCGCCTGGTGGGGCACGGCGATGCTCTGTTACGTCACTCCCAAGGAGCACTTGGGCCTGCCGAACCGCGACGACGTCAAGACCGGCGTCATCACCTACAAGATCGCCGCCCACGCAGCCGACCTCGCCAAGGGACACCCGGGCGCGCAGGAGTGGGACGACGCGCTGTCGGACGCTCGTTTCGAGTTCCGGTGGGAGGACCAGTTCAACCTGGCCCTCGACCCGGACACGGCACGGGAGTTCCACGACGAGACCCTGCCCGCGGAGCCCGCCAAGACGGCCCACTTCTGCTCGATGTGCGGTCCCAAGTTCTGCAGCATGAAGATCTCGCAGGACATCCGCCGCGAACACGGCGGCACACGGACCGAGGTCGAGGAGGGCATGGCCCTGAAGTCGAAGGAGTTCGCGGCGAGCGGGAACCGCGTGTACCTGCCCATCGCGGACTGACCGCCACGTACAGGCCCGGGGCCCACGGGCCCCGCGCCACGCACAGGCCCGGGGCCGACGGGCCCCGGCCTGTGGGAGATGCCGTGCGGGGAGCCGCCCGGAGTCTCGCCTCCCGTGGAGGGCGGGGCGCCCGGACGGGCTCCGACGGTTACTCGGGCCGGTGCTCCGGTCCTCCGAAGTCCGGGCTGCTGTAGTCCGGGCTGCTGAAGCTGGGGCGCGAGCCGCGGTCGCCGTCGTCCGGGCTGGTGAACCCCGGGCGGTCGTAGCCGAGGTGCGGCATGCGGCTGACCGGAGTGGGCGAGGGCGTGTGGTGCAGCGCGGCGGCCGCGCCGGGGTCGGCGAGTGCCTCCCGCAGGAACGGCAGGATGCCGCGTTGCAGCAGGGCCTCGTGCCAGGCCTCCTTGGCCTGGGCCACCTCGGCCTGCAGTTCGCCGTACGGCCCGCCGTCGGCCGTGGGCTTGTTGCGCAGAGCGGTGAGCAGCAGCCCCACCCCGGCGACGAGGATCGCGACCGCGGTCACGGCACCGAACACCCAGCCCGTGGTGAGCATGGTCCGGGCGAACCCCTGCTCGGGGTCGAGCATCCGCAGGATGTAGCCGACGAGCAGGAAGATCGCCGCGGCGGTACCGGCCAGGACGGGGGCGAGGACGGCGACGACGGCGACGGCGCCCGCGCCGGTGGTCTCGGCGACCCCTCCCACGGTGGCGGCGAGCCCCGACGCACCCGTGCCCGGCTCGGAGGAGTTGGACCCGCGCACGGCCGGTGAGCCGGCCGATGCCGGCTGACGCAGCTCGTCGCGGACCTTGACGTAGTGCTGGTACTCGGTCGAGGCGGCCGCCGTGATGAGCGCGGTGGCGCTCAGCGCCATGGTGCGCAGCTGTTCGGGGTTGAGCCGCTGTCCGACAGCGGCCAGTTCCGGACGGTGTGGTGCGGAGCGCAGCGCCTCATCGAGGATCCGCTCGTATTCCTGGCGGTCCTCGCTCAGCAGGTGCTGCGGAACGCTGTTCATGTGCATCCCCCGATGCTCCGTAGGGCTTGGGGCTCGGCATGCTGACGAGCCGTCGGGCAGAAACGGAGGGGAGCCTGCTACGGATAAGCCGATGGTAGAGCGGTGACGGTATGCGGTGACAGGGGGTTTACCGAAATTGACCCGTCACCGGCCCGGTCCTCCGACCGGGAACGCCTGCCCGGTGAACGTTCACGTATCCAGGGGCAGTTGCTGGACCAGCAGCTTTCCGGCCATGGTCACGCCGCCGTCCATCGCGATGGCGAGTCCGTCAGCGTAGACGTGCGGTCCCTCGATCACGGGGTCGCGGTTGTCCTCGTCGTCCTCGGAGCCGACCTCGCCCAGCAGATAGGGGATCGGGCTGTGCCCGTGAACGATGCGGGTGCCCCCGTACGTATCGAGCAGGGAGCGCACGGCGTCCGCGCCGCCCTCGTCGCGGAAGGAGAACCGCTTGGTGAACTTGCGGAACAGGTCCCAGACCTCGTCCGCGTCGTTACGGGTGATCGTCTCGCGGACGGTGTCGTTGACCTCTTCGATGGAGCGGCCGTAGTCGAGATAGGCGGTGGTGTCGGAGTGGACGAGCAGGTGGCCGTCGACCTCCTCGACGGCGTCCAAGCGGGACATCCACTGCAGGTGGTGGTCCTGGAGGCGGTCCATGTCGGTCTTCTGGCCGCCGTTGAGCAACCAGGCCGCCTGGAAGGTGGCGGTGCCCGCGCCGGAGTTGACGGGCGTGTCGCCGAACCGCTTGGCACCCAGCAGCAGCAGTTCGTGGTTGCCCATGAGCGCCTTGCAGTAGCCGCCGGCCGCGGCGGCCTCGGCGGACAGTCGCATCACCAGGTCGATGACGCCGATGCCGTCCGGGCCGCGGTCGGTGAAGTCGCCGAGGAACCACAGCCGGGCGGTGCCCGCGCACCAGCTGCCGGCGGCGTCGAGCAGGCCCTTCTCCTGGAGGGCCGACACCAGCTGGTCGAGGTAGCCGTGCACGTCACCCACGACGTACAGCGGGCCCTGCCCGGTGGTGGACTGCGGGGCGGCGGTCTCGGGATCCACGGTCACCTGAACAGTGTCACCCCGGTTGACGACGGGAAGGTCGCGCTGGGTCGGCGTGTATCCCTCGGGGTAGGTCTCCTCGGGCGGCGGGGCGACGTCACCGGGGTGGACGCTGTGGACGTACGGACCGGCCTCGTGGACGTACGCGGGCACCCGGAAGTCGCGCAACGTCGCCGTCCGCTCCACCTCGGGTCCCTGACCGGCCCCCTGAGTCATCGACCCCTCCACCATCGCGCCGCATTGCACCGCATCGGACTGCCTGGTCGTAGCGGCCCGCGGGTGTCGTGGGCCCATCATAGGAATGCGGATCGCGCCATGTGATGACCCAGGGGTGGTGAATCAGAGCAAGAGTCCAGTTCACCGCGGCTTTCGCCCCGATTGGGCCGGGGTTTGACCACCGTGTGACCGCCCACGCTCTTCTTCTCTTCGCGAGAACGATCCCTTCTCTCCGGGGGACCGGCCCTGTTTCTCCCCCGGAGGGCGTTCTTCCTCTTATCTGTGCGGGACCTACGTGTCCTCGTGTGATCGCGGAGGGCTGACCGTCGTGCGCGGAGGGCGTCGCTGGGACGAGGTGCGCACGATCAGCTCCGTCGGTATCACCTGTTCCACCGGGCGGTCGGAGTCCACTCCCTCGATGGCGTCGATGAGGAGCTGTACCACCGCGGTGCCGATGCGGCGCGGTTTCAGGGAGAGCGTGGTGATGGGCGGCTCGGTGTTGGCGTACACCGTGGACTCGCTGCAGCAGACCAGCAGCAGGTCGTCGGGGACGCGCAAGCCGTAGCGGCGGGCGGCGGCGAGCAGGTCGGTGCCGTTCGGGTCGAACAGTCCGTAGACCGCGTCGGGCCGGTCGGGCCGGGCGAGGAGCCGGTCGGCGGCGACGGCGCCGGCGCACGGATCGTGCGCCGGGTAGGCCTCGTACACCGGATCCTGGCCGACGCGCTCGCACCAGCGCAGGTAAGCGGTGGTCGACAGATGGGTGTAGGTGTCCGTCGTCGTGCCGGTCAGCAGGCCGATGCGGCGGGCGCCGGCGTCGGCCAGGTGGTCGAGGATGCCGAGGACGGCGGCCTCGTGGTCGTTGTCGACCCAGGCCGTGACCGGCAGCGCACCGGCCGGGCGGCCGTCGGAGACCACCGGCAGACCCTGCCGGACCAGTTCGCTGACGACCGGGTCCTGGTCGGAGGGGTCGATGACGACCGTGCCGTCCAGGGCGACGTTCGACCACACGTCGTGTCGGGAGGTCGCGGGCAGGATGACGAGGGCGTAGCCACGGGCGAGCGCGGCGGAGGTGGCGGCCCGCGCCATCTCGGCGAAGTACGCGAACTCCGTGAAGGTGAAAGGTTCATCCCCGTACGTGGTCACGGTCAGGCCGATGAGGCCCGACTTGCCGGTACGGAGGGTCCGGGCGGCGGCCGAGGGCCGATAGCCCAGGCGGTCGGCGACTTCCCGGACATGGCGCCGGGTGGCGTCCGGGAGCCGTCCCTTGCCGTTGAGGGCGTCGGAGACGGTCGTGATGGAGACTCCGGCGGCGGCGGCCACATCTCTGATGCCGGCCCGACCCGGCCGACTGCCTCGTCGTGAGGTTTCCGCGCGGCTCACCTGGTGCTTCCCTGCTGCTGTCATGGCGAGCCGATAGTAGGGCTCATGACGTGGGGTAGTGCGGACGCATATGCACGCGTTGACAGGCACGTTTCTGCATGATCATTTAGCCTCAATTGCCTTGGAAGCCATGGGTGTTGAGCGCTTTCTTGCCAGTACGTGTTGTGTCGGCGCGTACGGGCCTGCCAACGGGCCGAGGTTGCGAAGAGGTCTCAACTCACCTGCACGAGGGATGCGCGCCACGGCGTGCACCACCGGCGCATAGATATATGTGCGGCGCGCCCCCGGATTCGTACGCCTTGGTGCGGTGATGCCCCAGATGCCTGTGAGACGGGGGAGCACGGGGCCGGCCGCTCGGTCGTGGCTATACGCAGCGGCGCCGAATCCTCATAAGGTGAGGAGTATTGGATGTCGGCGGCGGTCATGGGCCGCCGGTCTTCACGAGGAGGACTGCGGTGAGCGAGACGAGCCCCAAGCTGCGCGCCGAGCTGGAGGGGATCCCCACCTACAAGCCGGGCAAGCCCGCCGCGGCAGGTGGTCCGGTGGCCTACAAGCTGTCCTCCAACGAGAACCCGTATCCGCCGCTGCCGGGCGTGATGGAGTCCGTGACGGCGGCGGCCTGCAACTTCAACCGCTACCCGGACATGGCCTGTACGGCGCTGATGAACGAGCTGTCCGAGCGGTTCGGGGTGCCTCTCTCCCACCTGGCCACCGGCACGGGCTCGGTCGGTGTCGCCCAGCAGCTGATCCAGGCGACCTCAGGCCCCGGTGACGAGGTGATCTACGCCTGGCGCTCTTTCGAGGCGTACCCGATCATCACGCAGATCAGCGGCGCGACGTCGGTCCAGGTGCCGCTGACGCCCGGGGATGTGCACGACCTCGATGCGATGGCCGACGCGATCACCGATCGGACCCGGCTGATCTTCGTCTGCAACCCCAACAACCCGACCGGCACGGTGGTGCGGCGAGCGGAGCTGGAGCGCTTCCTCGACCGGGTCCCGCGCGATGTGCTGGTGGTCCTCGACGAGGCGTACCGCGAGTTCATCCGCGACCCCGAGGTGCCGGACGGCGTCGAGCTCTACCGGAACCGGCCCAACGTCTGTGTCCTGCGGACCTTCTCCAAGGCGTACGGTCTCGCCGGGCTGCGCGTCGGTTTCGCCATCGCCCATGAGCCGGTGGCCGCGGCGCTGCGCAAGACGGCGGTGCCGTTCGGCGTGAGCCAGCTCGCGCAGGAGGCGGCGATCGCCTCACTGCGGGCCGAGGACGCGCTGTTCGGCCGGGTCGGCTCGCTGGTGTGTGAGCGCACGCGCGTGGTCGACGGTCTGCGCTCGCAGGGCTGGACGGTGCCCGAGACCCAGGCCAACTTCGTGTGGCTGCGGCTGGGGGAGCGCACGGTCGCGTTCGCGCAGGCCTGCGAGCAGGCGGGTGTGGTGATCCGGCCGTTCCCGGGCGAGGGTGTGCGGGTCACGGTCGGAGAGGCCGAGGCGAACGACATCTTCCTGAAGGTGTCGGAGGGGTTCCGCAAGGAGCAGTAGGGCTTGTGTGCCCGCCAGGGGGCAAGGAGGGGTGACTCTCCGCGCCGAGCCTGGTCAGGCGTCCAGGAGTTCCACGCGGACGGGGTCTCCGTCCCGCACGATCGCGAGCAGCCCGGGGTCGCCGTTGAAGCGGCCCAGGACATTGCACGGGCCGGCGAGACGGCATTCATCGCCCCGCGAGATCGGAGTGGGTCCGTAGGGGAGAGCGAGGGCATCGCCGTCGGTCCAGAAGACGACGGCGCCCGGTTCGACGACCTCTCGGGCGCCTGTTTCACGTGAAACCGACACCCCTGTGTCGAAGTACACCTCCGCGCCCCAGGTGCGAGCCGTGGAGACGAGGGGCAGCGCCTTGGCGAGAGCCTGACTGGTCGGGTGTCGTCGAGCGAGGCGGTGAGATGACTCGCGGGCCAAGGGCTTGACTGTGACCAGGGAGACAGGGACCCCCTCGAGGCGCTCGAAAGTCCGTGCTGCATAATGGCTTGTGAATGTGAACGCTTTCACAAGCGGTGTAAGGAGCGGCGACGTGGACCTGGCTTTGGGCATGTTGAAGGATGCAAGAACCCGGAAGCGGATTCATCAGGAGCGCGGTACCGTGCTCGGTTCCTCCAAAGACCTCAATACGTGGGCCACCGAACTCGGTGAAACAAACGATCACATGGTCGAAGGTTCGGCCGTTCGAGGGATCACGAAGTGGCGGCGTCACACGGAATGCTCTTGCAGGACCGGCGAATCCGCCGCAATCAATAACTGGTGTCGCTGTGTTCACGCTGTCTCCTTCAAGTATTCGACGACGACGATCCGTCCGTCTGCGCCGGAACCGCCTGCGGCTCCGACCGCGGATTGGTATCCACCGCCACCCCCGCCACTCGGGTATCCGCCGTTCTTTCCGGCCGGGCTCGCCGCCGTTCCGCCGCCGCCGCCGGTGCCAGACGCGAGATAGGACCACCACGCCGTCACGACGTTCGCGTTGCGACCAACTGCACCGGCCGCAACACCGGGGTTGTTCCAGCCGGAACCACCGCCCGCCTGGTTCCCCGAGCCGCCACCACCACCGCCCGAGATTTGGCGTACCGGTGTCGAATCGGACAACTCCCCTGGGCCTCCGTTACTGCCACCGTTGCCGCCGCGACTGCCAGGAGAGATCGACCCCGAGCCGCCGACGCGGTTCCCTGAGAGAAGACCTCCGCCGCCGCCACCTGGCACGGTTGCGATGTCGCCGAACTGAGTGACCCCGCCGTCCTCCCCTGGGTTGAACGAACCGTTGGCCGACGCCGCCTGCGCGGCGCCTTGTCCACCGATCCCGATCGTCACCACCACGTGGTCATCGACTTTCTTGCGCTGCTGAGAGAGGAGTTGGATCACCGAGCCGCCTCCGCCCCCAGGACCGGGGATTCGGCTACTGGCAGAGGTGTGTGATGTTCCCGAACC
>NZ_JBEOXI010000052.1:0-41219 GCF_040296465.1 Streptomyces sp. NPDC002130 | reverse complement strand
GGCGGGGCCTCTGGGGCGGGTCTCCGGTCGGGGCCGGCCCCGGGCGGGGGGGGGGGGGGGGCGCTGTGGCCGTTAGCCCGCCCAGGCCGTGGGGGTGGGGCCGGGGGCCGGGGGCCCGGGCCCACACCCGTTTCTGGTTCAAGGACGTCACCTTCTTGCCCTTGACCGGTCAACTACCGTCGTTCGAGGCTGATTTGCGGAGAAAAAGCAGGAAGAGGAAGGTAGGAAGAGGGGATTGAATCCACTTCGTCCCATTTTCCCACCGGGAGGCGGCCATGCCCGCACCCATCCTCAAAGAGCACAAAGTCACACTTGAGTCCAAGATCCCCGCGAACGCCGGCGACATGGTGACGCTGCCCGTACGGGAGTACGACGGCACCAAGCCGAACCATCCGCACCAGCCGGTGCTCATGCTGCACGGCAGGAGCGTGCCGGCGCTGGCAGGCTTCGACCTCGCGCCGGTGCCCGGAGGGCTCGCCACCCGGTACAGCTGGGCACAGGAACTCGCGGACGACGGCTACGACGTCTTCATCATGGATCTGCAGGGCTCCGGCCGGTCGCCACGCCCGAGGATGGACGACCCGTGCAACGCCAACCCGGTCCAGCAGCCGGTCCTCGTCCCCAATCCCCTCCAGGCGCCCTGCCCGCCCCCTCCCCCGTACCCGCACCAGCTGGGCAACTCGGAGAGCGAGTGGGCGGAGGTGGACGCGGTGGTCGAGTACATCAGGGGCCTGCCTGGCCGGAAGAAGCCGATCCGCTTCATCGCCTGGTCCCTGGGCGCGGCCATCATGGGCCCCTACACCCTCCAGCATCCCGGCAACGTCGAGAGCCTGCTCCTGCTCGCCCCGGTCTTCCCGCCCAACGGACGATGGTCGGACAAGCCCGACGACCCGTTCGGCCGCCCGGCCGAGGCCCAGACGCTGCCGATGTCCAAACCGTCTGTCACCTGGGGCTTCCCGATGTTCGTCGGCACCAGGACGGGGTTCAGGACCGGGCTCGACGGCAACCCGGACCTGCGCGAGCCGGGCGTCGTGGACCTCGCCTGGGAGGCCTGCATGCGCAGCGACCCCCTCGGCAGCAAGTGGGGCCCCGAAGTCGCCCCGGGTGAGTACGAGGGCATTCTCCGGTACCGGAACACGTACTGGTGGGGCTGGAACAACCGGACGGTGCCGCACGAGAACCCGGCCGGCACACCCGTGCTCGGAAACCGGATTCCCGTGCTCATCGTCTACGGGGAGCGGGACCGGGCCGCCAACAGCCCGGCCACCTTCCCCGACCCCATCCGCTTCTCCGTGCCGGACCTCTACAAGGCAGTCAAGGGACCCCGCAAGCTGATGTTCTGCCTCGAGGGTGCGGGCCACTCGCTGGTGTGGGAGATCACCGCCAAGACGGTGCACCACATGTCGAAACAGTGGTTCAAGAACGGCAAGGTGGAGGGCCAGAGCTCCGGCAGCTTCTTCCGGGATTCGAACGGCGAGCTGATCCCCCTGTAGTGACGGCTTACGTCAGGAAGTCCCGGGCGATGCGCTCCGCCACCCGCTCCAGGATCGGGCCCGCCTCGGCGATGCACTTCGCGACGTCCGGTTCCGCGTCCGTCAGGGGGTAGGCCCGGCGGAAGCCGGCGCGGCCCAGGACCTGGGGTGGCAGGGCGAGGCGGCCGCAGACGGCCACGACGTCCTTGTCCGCGGCGCGGGCCGCCGCTGCGACGCCCGCCGGGGCCTTGCCGTGGAGGGTCTGCTCGTCGAGGGAGCCCTCGCCGGTGATGACCAGGTCGGCACGGTCCAGGGCGGGGGCGAAGCCCAGGACGTCCAGCATCACCTCGATGCCGGGGCGGAACCGGGCTCCCAGCAGCAGGGCGCCGTAACCGATGCCACCCGCCGCGCCCGCGCCGGGCGAGGCGGCGTACTCGGCGGCCTTCGGTCCGGCCGGTCCCTCCAGCACCTTCGCGAAGTGCGCGAGGGCGGTGTCCAGGGCCTCCACGTCGTCCGGCGAGGCGCCCTTCTGCGGGCCGTACACCGCGGGTGCGCCCGTGGGGCCGGTCAGGGGGTTGTCGACGTCGCTCGCCAGGACCAGCTCGACCTCGGCGAGACGCGGGTCGAGTCCCGACAGGTCGGCGGTGGCGAGCTCGGCGAGTCCGCCGCCGCCCGGGGGCACCGGCTCCCCGTCCGCGTCCAGGAACCGGGCGCCCAGCGCCGACAGCATCCCGGCGCCGCCGTCGGTGGTGGCGCTGCCGCCGACCCCGAAGACGATCGTGCGGGCGCCCGCGTCAAGGGCGGCTCGCAGCAGCTCGCCGGAGCCGTAGGTGGACGCCGTGAGCGGGGCGAAGACCCCGGCGGGCAGCCGTTGCAGCCCGCTCGCCTCGGCCATCTCCACGACCGCGGTGCCCTCACGCAGCGCGAACGCCGCCGTCACCTCGTCGCCGAGGGGTCCGGCGACCCGTACCTCCCGGCGGTCGAATCCGGCCGCGACGGCCGCGGCCACGGTCCCGTCGCCGCCGTCGGCCACGGGCAGCGCCTCGACCTCGAGGTCCGGCAGGACCCTCCGCAGCCCGGCCGTGACCCGCTCGGCGACCTCCACGGCCGTCAGCGACCCCTTGAACTTGTCCGCGGCGACGAGCACCCGCTGTGCCTTCCGGGTGCCGCTCACTGCAGCGTCCGCCACTTGCACTCCCCTTGCTCTCCGGGCCCTCACGCATGTCAAGGCCAGTCGCGCCGCTGTGACCTTAACCGCAGGAGCCCCCGCCCGTCAGCCTTTGCCCAACCCCTGGACCGACGTCAGGGGCGCGGGGAACTGCGCGAACAGCCACCGAGCACCGGCAGCCCCGAGCGCGCCGCAAGCCCCCTCCCGAAACGGGTAGACCACAACCATGACCCTCGTTGACACCGGAACGGCGCTCTCCGACCGCATCCTCGGCGGCTGGACCGGCCGCATCGCGGGAAACATGCTCGGCAAGCCGGTCGAACAGGGCGAGGTGTGGACCCGCGACCGCATCGACCGCTACCTCAGACAGGCCGCGGCCCTGCCGCTGACCGACTACCTGCCCGAGCCGATCAGCGAGCACGACGGCTTCGCGATGCGCCCCGAGTGGCGCAGTTGCGTCCGCGGCCGCATCCACGGCAGCTGCCGTGACGACGACGTCGACTACGCGATCCTCGGCCTCGATCTGCTCGAGACCCACGGCTTCGGCTTCACCACCGAGCAGGTCGGCGACCTGTGGCTGCTGCGGCTGCCGTACCTGCAGACGTTCACCGCCGAGCGGGCCGCGTACCGCAACCTCGCAGGCGGGCTCAAGCCGCCACTGACGGCGACGTACGACAACCCGTACCAGGAGTGGATCGGCGCCCTGATCCGGGCCGACGTCTTCGGCTGGACCTGCCCGGGTGTCCCGCGCCGCGCCGCCCTGCTCGCCCGGCGGGACGCGGTGCTGTCGCACACCGGCAACGGGGTCTACGGCGCGATGTGGGCGGCGGCGCTGATCGCGGCGGCGTTCACGGCGCCCACCGTGCGGCAGGCCGTCGACGAGGCCCTTGCCGTGATTCCGGCGAGCAGCCGGCTCGCCCGCGCGGTACGCCGGGTGGTCGCTCTGCACGACACCCGGATGTCCTGGGAGGACACCCTCACCACACTCGCCGAGGAGACCACCGGGATGGGCTGGATTCACTCCGTGCCTAACGCGGCCGTCCTCACCGCCGGCCTGCTCTACGGCGACGGCGACTTCACCCGGACCATCACGCTCACGGTCCGCGGCGGCCTGGACACCGACTCCAACGGCGCGACCGCCGGTTCGGTGGCCGGCGTGTTCGGCGGGGCCGCGGCCATCCCGGACCAGTGGAAGGCGCCGCTGGAGGACACGGTCCGCAGCGCGGTGTTCGGCTTCGACGGGGTACGGATCAGCGAGCTGGCGGAACGGACGCTGCGGCTGGCGGAACAGGCGGCCTGACCGCCCGGGGGACGATGCGGGGAGGTGCTGGTTACCCTGCACCGGTGACTTCCTCTCCTGACTACGCCGCCTACATCGCGTCCCTCCCCCGCGTCCTGGCCGGCGCCGCCGCGCTGTTCCGGGACGACGAGGGCCGTGTGCTGCTCGTCGAGCCGAACTACCGGGAGGGCTGGGCGCTGCCGGGCGGCACCGTCGAGTCCGACGACGGTGAGACCCCGCGGCAGGGCGCGCGGCGTGAGACGGCCGAGGAGATCGGTCTCGACCGTGAGCTCGGCCGGCTGCTGACGGTGGACTGGGTGCAGGGCGCGGGCCGTCCGCCGCTGGTGGCGTACCTGTACGACGGTGGGGTGTTGAGCGAGGACGAGTTCAAAGCCATCCGCCTCCAGGAGGAGGAGCTGCTGTCCTGGCGGCTTGTGGCGCGCGAGGAGCTGACCGAGTACCTGTCAGGCGCCAACAGCGGCCGGGTCCTGGCCGCCCTCGACGTCCTGGCGGACGGGTCGGGGACGGCGGAGCTGGAGAACGGCAGGCGGGTGTACTGACGGGTCCGGCCGCTCACCCCTCGGCGTCCCGTTCGATATCCGCTCGCCGCCGCCCCGCGGACCGGCCTACCCTCGGCGACATGGCCAAACCCCTCGTCGCCCTGCTCACCGGTGCCGGCATCAGCACGGATTCGGGGATCCCTGACTACCGCGGGCCGAACGGGCTGTGGCGGCGGGATCCCGAGGCGGAGAAGCTCGTCACGTACGAGTACTACATGGGCGATGCGGAGATCCGCCGCCGCTCCTGGCTGATGCGGCGGGAGACCGGGGCGCTGCGGGCCGAGCCCAACGCCGCGCACCGGGCGGTGGCCGAGCTGGCGCGGTCCGGTGTGCCGGTGCGGGTGATCACGCAGAACGTGGACGGGCTGCACCAGCTCGCCGGGATGCCCGCCCGCAAGGTGCTCGAACTGCACGGGTCGGCCCGCAGTGTCGTCTGCACCGGCTGCCGCGCCCGCGGCCCGATGACGGACGCGCTGGCCCGGGTCGAGGCAGGTGAGGACGATCCGCCCTGCCTGGAGTGCGGCGGGATCCTGAAGCCGGCGACGGTGATGTTCGGCGAGCGGCTCGACCCCGTCGTCCTCGGCGAGGCGGCCGCCGTCAGCAAGGCCTGTCAGGTGTTCGTCGCCGTCGGTTCGAGCCTCCAGGTGCAGCCCGCGGCCGGTCTCGCCGGTGTCGCCGCCGACCACGGCGCCCGCCTGATCATCGTCAACGCCGAACCGACCCCGTACGACGACCGCGCGGACGAGATCATCCGCGATCCCATCGGCACGGCACTGCCGAGACTGCTGAAGCAGTTCGGGGACGACGGATCCTGATGCTCCAGTCCTGCGTGACCCACCCCGGGTACGGTGAGTGAGCCTCACGCATGCGGCGTCAGATGGTCACGTATCCGGCCCACGCAAACGCTCCATTGGCGTGAGAATCCCGCGTGGGCCTCCAACCGGTCCCAGACCTCCTGGAGCCCGGCCGTGACCACTGCGCCGGGCATCCACAGGTGGGCGAGGTCGAGAATCAGCGGACGCAGCCTCTCCGCCGCTGACACCTCGTCACGATCTGTGCCGGTTCGTTCAGCGGCCGACGTCACCCTGGTGAGCAACCAGTCGTGGAAGGCCAAGTCCTCGCACAAGGTGGTCAGTCGCTCTGGTGACGCGTCGACCGACGGGGGAATCACGAGCCGGAAGGTGCGAAGGCGCTCGTCGATGAGTGTGAAAGCCCCCTGGAAGCGCTGGGAGCCGTGGTCCACGACAGCCGACCAGCGCAGCCGGGTACGCCGAGTGCGCAGCGGCGGATGCTGGTCCAGCAGCCGGGACGCCTGGAGCCGGACGAGCAGCGAGGTATTGACCGCGTTCACGTCCAGGCTGTCGGAGGCGTCCGACTCCACGAAGCTCCTCGCCAGGTCCGCGCGATTTCCGCGGCCGTTCACCTCGACCACTCCCCCGGCTGTTCCAGATAGTGGCCCCAAACCCCAACGCGTTCGGTGACCGTTTCCCGTGCTGAAGACGGCTCGTGTCGCCACCAACATCGTCCTCAGTCGCCTGCCCCTCGTGTCCAGCTCGATCGGAACGCTCAGCGATTCCGATTGCGCGGAGTTGGAGCGGATCTGGGAGCTGGGCTTCGGGCGCCAGAACGAGGTGTTGCCGAACTGCACATGAGGCCCCACCGGGGTGATCGGTCTGCGCCTGCAGACCGAGATGGCCTGCTCAGAAGAGCGCCGACCCGCGTTCGAAGTCCAGCAGGCGCTGCTTGCGCTCCAGGCCGCCGCCGTAGCCCGTCAGGCTGCCGTTCGCGCCGATGACGCGGTGGCAGGGGACGATGATGCCGATGGGGTTGCGGCCGTTGGCGAGGCCGACCGCGCGGGAGGCGGTGGGGGCGCCGAGGGCGTCGGCGAGCTGGCCGTAGGTGCGGGTCTCGCCGTAGGGGATGCGGCACAGCTGGTCCCAGACGGTGCGCTGGAAGGGGGTGCCGGCCAGGCGCAGGGGGACGGTGAACTCCTTGAGGTCGCCCGCGAAGTAGGCCTTGAGCTGCTTCTCCGTCTCCCCGAACAGCGTTTCGTCACGGGTGCCGAAGGTCTCCTCCGCCGGGCGGTGGCGCTGGTCGGTCATGTACAGGCCGCACAGGACACCGTCGTCGGCGACGAGGGTGAGGGGGCCGTACGGGCTGTCGGTCACGGTGTGCTGTTTCATCGAACGTCCCTATACCGGAAGGAAGTTGATCGGGTGGCTGTCGGTCGCCCAGAGGTACTGGACCGCGTAGGCCCGCCAGGGGCGCCAGGCCGCCGCGCGGGCGGTGAGGGCGGCCGGGGTGGACGGCAGGCCCAGTTCCCGGGCGGCGCGGCGGATGCCGAGGTCGGTGGGGAGGAAGGCGTCGGGGTCGCCGAGGGCGCGCATGGCGATGACGTCCACCGTCCAGGGGCCGAAGCCGGGCAGGGCGAGGAGCTCGGCGCGGGTGCGCGGCCAGTCGCTCTCGACGCCCAGGTGGAGGTCGCCGTCGGCGAGCCGGCCCACCAGGGTGGTGAAGGTCGTGCGGCGGGTGCGCGGCATCGCCAGCGACTCGGGGTCGAGCGCCGCGAGGGACCCGGGGGACGGGAAGAGGTGGGTGAGGCCACCCTCGGGGTCCTCGACCGGTTCGCCGTACGCGGTGACCAGGCGGGCCGCGTGGGTGCGGGCGGCGGCGGTGGAGACCTGCTGTCCGAGCACGGCCCGGACGGCGAACTCGGCCTCGTCGACCGTGCGTGGCACCCGCCGCCCGGGCGCCTTGTCCACCAGGGGGGCGAGGACGGGGTCCGTGCGGAGCTGGTCGTCGATCGCGACGGGATCGGCGTCCAGGTCGAGCAGGCGGCGGCAGCGGCTGATGGCGACGGTCAGATCGCGCAGGTCGCTGAGGGTGAGGCGGCAGGCGATGTGGTCGGGGTTCGGGGTGAGGGCCACGATGCCGTGGCCGTACGGGAGGCGCAGGGCGCGGCGGTAGGAACCGTCGCGCCACTCCTCCACACCGGGTACGGCCGTCGCGGCGAGGTGGCCGAAGAGGTTGTCCGGGTTGAGGGGTGCGCGGAACGGCAGCCGCAGGGACAGTGCGCCGGGAGTGCTCGCACCCTGCCGTTTCGGGGCGCGGGCGCGCAGCTCGCTCGGGGACAGGGCGAAGACCTCGCGGACCGTGTCGTTGAAGGTCCGGATCGAGGCGAAGCCGGCGGCGAAGGCGATCTGCGCCATGGGCAGGGCGGTCGTCTCGATGAGCAGCCGGGCCGTCTGGGCGCGCTGGGCGCGGGCGAGCGCGAGGGGGCCCGCGCCCAGCTCGGCGAAGAGCTGGCGTTCGACCTGCCGGGTGCTGTAGCCGAGCCGCCCGGCGAGGCCGGGCACGCCCTCGCGGTCCACGACCCCGTCGGCGATCAGCCGCATGGCGCGGGCCACGAGGTCGGCCCGCTGGTTCCACTCCGGGGAGCCGGGGCTGGTGTCGGGTCGGCAGCGCTTGCAGGCCCGGAACCCGGCCTGCTGACAAGCCGCCGCACTGGGGTGGAAGACCATGTTCTCCGGCTTCGGCGGCACCACCGGGCAGCTGGGACGGCAGTAGATGCCGGTGGTCAGGACGGCCGTGAAGAACCAGCCGTCGAACCGCGCGTCCTTCGAGCGGACGGCGCGCACGCAGCGCTCGGTGTCGGTGTGCATGCCCTTCTGCATGGGTCCAGCATCCGGCACCGGGCGGCGCGGGGCTGGCGAGAATCCGACATCGACGTGTCAGCGCCCCGGCGCCGCGCCCGACCACCGTACCGAGACAGATGAAGATTCATTCATGTGTTCGTGCGGGGCCGGTACGATGACGGCATGGGTCATGGAGCCGTCACCACCGCGCAGGACGCCGCCGAACGCGTACGCCTGGACGCGGACAACGTCGCGAAGGTCGCCACCACGCTCCAGGCCCTGTCCACGCCCTCCCGGCTGCTGATCCTCGCGCGCCTGCGCGAAGGGCCGCTGCCGGCCACGGAATTGGCCGCCGAGGTGGGCATGGAGCAGTCGGCCTGCTCCCACCAGCTGCGGCTGCTGCGCAATCTGGGCCTGGTCGTGGGCGAGCGGCAGGGCCGTTCGGTGGTCTACGCGCTGCACGACCATCATGTCGCCGAGCTGCTCGACCAGGCCGTGTACCACGTGGAGCATCTGCGGCTCGGCATCAGCGACGCCGCCGACTGATGCGGCGCCGCTGTCCCACCGTCGGTTCTAGTCGGTGCCGGTCCGCCGCCGCGAGGCCTCCATCGCCTCGCCCACCCGTGTCAGCGGACGCAGCCGGTAGGTGTACGCGTAGTCGCGGTCGGCGAGCAGCTTGAACTCGGGGTGCGTGTGCGCGCCCCAGCTGTCGTCGCCGCCCACGCCCATCTGGCGGTGGTTGAGCCGCAGGACCACCGCGTCCCGGGGGGTGAGCTGGTAGTCGTGGCGGGCCCCGACGGACAGGTCCTCGGGCGTGAAGTGCGAGGCGTTGACCTCCAGCAGCGGCTCACCGGACACGAGCAGTCCGCGCCCCCTGCCGTCGGTCAGCGCGGCCCAGCGGACGTCGGTCTTGTTGCCGTTCTCCTGGGGGCGCAAGTAGGAGGTCCACTGCCCGGAGACGGTGCCGGAGTACAGGCCCACGTCGGTGGCGTTGTTGCGGTCCCACATGTTCTCCTCGGGGCCCCGGCCGTAGTAGTGCAGCCGGTCCAGGCCCCGCGGGAGGAACAGCAGGGTGCCGACCTCCGGGATGTACGGCAGGTTCGCCGCGCCCGGGTGCAGGGTGTTGTCGACCTTGATCTCGCCGTTGCCGAAGACCGTGTACGTCGTGCTGTACGTGGACTCCGTACTGGTGGGCAGCGTGCCGGTGACGGTGACCTCGACGGCCCGGTCGGCCAGGGGCCGGACGCGTACGTCGGACACCTTCCGCTTCGCTCCGGCGTCGCGCCACGTCTGGTTGCGGGTGTGCTGGCCGTTGCCGTGGTCGTTGTCGGTGGGCGCGCGCCAGAAGTTCGGGACGGGTCCGGAGGTGATGAGCCGGGTGCCGCCCGCCTCGTAGGAGGTGATGGTTCCGGTGCCCTTGTCGACGGTGACGGCGAAGCCCTTGCCCCTGACCGTGACGGTTTTGTCCCCGTCGGTGTGGCTCAGGGCGGGCACGCTCCGCAGCGGGGCGGGCCGCACGGCCGGGCTGTCCGTGTCGAGGGCGAGCTGCTGCTTGGCCACCTCGAAGCCGGCCTTCGCCCACGGGGTGGCCTCCCTCGTGGTGAAGGAGAGCTGGAGGAAGTACTCCGTGCCGGGCTCGGGCCTGGCCGGGACCCGCACCGGGACCTTGATGTCCTTGCTGCTCAGCGGAGCCACGTCCAGCTGGTCGCGGGTCAGCCGGCCCCGCTGGACGACCTTGCCGTCGGCGACCAGGGACCAACGTCCCTCGAACTCGCGAAGGTTGGTGAACAGGTACTCGTTGGCGAGCGTGACGGCACCGGGGCCGCCCGAGGCCGACGTGACGCCGACGGCCTGGTAGATCTGCTTGACCTCGGCGGACTTGCCGGTGAGGCCGCGGTCGGCCGTGACGATGCCGTCGCCGGAGAAGGCACCGTCGTTGGGGTTGTCGCCCCAGTCACCGCCGTAGGCGTAGAACGTCTTGTCACGCGGGCGCTTCTCGGTGAAGCCGGTGGTGGCGGCGTCGAACCAGAAGCGCACGCCCTCGTCGTCGGGCCCTCGCGTGTCCGAGGCCAGCTCCGCGGCGCTCAGGGCGCGGGCGTACACCCGGGCCCGGCGGATGGTGCCGCTGAACTCCCGGGTGGGGTTGTCGACGTCGGTGGCGAGCGACAGGGACGCGGTGTTGTTCGCGGGGCGGCGGGTGGTGGTCCTGGTGCCCCGCGCCTGGCCGTCGACGTACAGGGTGAGCGTGCCCGCGTCCGCGTCGAAGACGCCGGCGATGTGGTGCTCCTTGCCGGTCCAGCCGTCGGGCAGCGCCCAGCTCGCGGTGACCCACTGGCCGCCGCCGTGGATGAAGAACTCCAGGTTCTTGTCGGTCTGCTTGAGGGCGTACTGGGTGTCGCCCTTGGCGACGATGGGCTGATGGCCGCCGGTCACGTCCGGGGTGACCCAGGCCTCCAGGGTCAGGGAGCCGGTGAGGTCGAGGCGGGTGTCGCGGGGGAAGACGGTGCCGCCCGAGACGCCCTTGGCGCGGTCGAAGGTGCCGGCGGGTGCCATGACCTCGCCGCGCAGTGAGCCCGGGCCGGACTCGGTCAGCAGCTTGCGGGTGGGGGTGGGCCAGCGCAGCGCCTGGTCGACGAAGTCCCAGATCCAGCCGCCCTGGAGGACGTCGTACCGGCGGACGATGTCCCAGTACTTCTTGAAGTTGCCGTTGGAGTTGCCCATGCCGTGGGAGTACTCGATCATCACGTACGGCCGGGTGTCGCTCGTGTCCTTGGCGCGCTGCTCGACCCGCTGCGGGCTGTCGTACATCTCGGAGCGGATGTCACTGATGCCCGGGCGGTCGTCGCCCTCGTACTGGATGACGCGGGTGGAGTCGTAGGAGCGGATCCAGTCGTGCATGGCGTTGAAGGTCGTGCCGCCGCCGGCCTCGTTGCCGAGGGACCAGATGACCACCGAGGCGTGGTTCTTGTCGCGGTGGACCATGTTCTGGGCGCGGACCACACACGCCTCGGTCCACTCCGGGTGACCGCTGCCGGGGAACTTGTCGCGGATGCCGTGGGTCTCCAGGTTGGTCTCGTCGACGAGGTACAGGCCGTACTCGTCGGCGAGTTCGAGCCACAGGGGGCTGTTGGGGTAGTGCGAGGTGCGGACGCTGTTGATGTTGAGGCGCTTGATGATCTCGATGTCCTCGACCATCTGCGCGCGGGTGAGCGCCGAGCCGGTGACAGGGTGCATCTCGTGCCGGTTGGTGCCGCGGAAGGAGACCGGCTTGCCGTTGATGCGCATCAGGCCGTCCTTCAGCGCGAACTCGCGGAAGCCGACCCGGTGCGAGAGGGTCTCGACCACCTTGCCGGCCGGGTCGCGCAGGCGGAGCACGGCGGTGTAGAGGTTCGGGTGCTCGGCCGACCACAGCTTGGGGGTGGGGACGGCCCTGGACGCCTCGGCGGTGGCCTCGTCGCCGTCGGGGACGTCGACGGCCCGGTTCATGGGCCGGGGCCAGACGGCGTGACCGCGCGCGTCGTAGAGCTGGGTCTCGACGGTGTAGCGGCCCGCGCCCTCGCCGCCGTAGTCGCGGACCTGTGCGGTGACCTTGAGCTCGGCGGAGGTGTAGCCGTCGCCCAGCGGGGTGTCCAGGCGGAAGTCGCGCACGTGCACGCTGGGCGTGGAGAACAGGTGGACCGAGCGGAAGATGCCGCTCAGCCGGATCATGTCCTGGTCCTCAAGCCACTCCGCGTCGGAGTAGCGGTACACCTCGACGGCGATCTGGTTGGTGCCCGGCTTGAGGTGGGGGGTGATGTCGTACTCGGCGGAGGTGTAGGAGTCCTCGTGGTAGCCCGCCAGCTTGCCGTTGATCCACACGTAGTGGGCGGACTTGACGCCCTCGAAGTGCAGGAAGGTACGCCGGCCCGACCAGTTGCGGGGCACGGTGAACGTGCGGCGGTACTGGCCGACGGGGTTGTAGCGGGTCGGGGCGGCGGGCGGCTGGGCGTTCTCGCCGCCGCCGTTGGGGCCCCACCAGGGGTAGGTGATGTTGACGTAGATCGGGAAGTCGTAGCCGTGCATCTGCCAGGCCGAGGGCACGGGGATGGTGTCCCAGCCGGAGTCGTCGACGTCGGTGCCGTAGAAGTCCGGGTCACGGTCGTCGGGGCGGTCCGCGTAGGCGAACTTCCAGGTGCCGTCGAGGCTCAGCCGGTACGGCGAGCGCTCGCGGTCGCCCTTCAGGGCCTGCCCGAGGTCCGCGTAGGGCATGAGGGTGGTGTGCGGTGGCTCGGTGCCCACCCGGTACACGCTCAGGCCGTCGTTCCACTCCGGAGGGCCGTCCGCTGCCGGGCGCCGGCCGGCCGCGTGCGAGGCGGTGGGCGACGCCGAGAGGGCGAGCGCGCCGAGCACGGCGGCTCCTCCCTCCAGCAGACGACGGCGGCTGACGACGGGGCGGTCGGCGGGGGACGGATGCGGGGGGTGCGGCATGAACGTGGCCTTCCTCGGTTCGACAGGTGCGGTGCTGCACGGACTGAGGGCACGTCAGATGCGATCCTCAACTGCGCACCCGTGGTGGGTGTTTCTGTTGATTCGATTGGCAACTGACGGTGACAGAGCAACTGCTGAGCAGGCACACCCTAGAACTCGCACACAATCGAAGCAATGACCGCGTCGGACTTTGTGCGGTCCTGATGATTCAGGCCATGAGGAGGGCGAGCAGCTCGCTCGTCAGCCGCGCGGGCGCGTCCAGCGGGACGAAAGGGGATCTCGTCGGTGCGGCGCTGGTCGGCCTGCCCGATCTGCCGGGGGAAGGCTGCCTGCCCCTCCTCCCCCGTCCAGGGCCTGACCAGGGCGCACCGGTTCCGGCGCACCGTCCCCGGCCCCGTGAGGAGGCTCTCCCGCGGGGTCCAGTCCTCCGGGATGCCACTCGCTCCCTCTGTCCGTACCGACCCGCGCCCTTTTTGTCATTTCGGCGCGACAGTGCCGCTCCTCCGACCGTAATGTGACCTCATCGGACAGCCCGCACAACAGATCATGGCGGTACCTTTGCCGCGCCGGAAGGAGCGGCCCGCATGAACGGCTACGCGACCTCGGACCGCGACGCCGTCACGGCCGCGCCCGGTGGGCTGCTGGATCTGCTCAAGGTCGCCGCCGTGGTTCTCGACGCGGGCGGGCACATCGCGCTGTGGAGCCCCGAGATCGAGCAGCTGCTCGGCTGGACCGCGCAGGAGGCCCTTCGGCAGCGCGCCGACACCCTCCTGGTCTCCCCCGAGAACCGCCCCCGGGGCAGGGAACTGTTCGCCCAGGTCAGCACGGGGGCGCGGTGGGCCGGTGTGTTCCCGCTGCGGCACCGCGACGGCACGGAACGGGCCGTGGAGTTCCGTACGATGCGCCTCCTGGACCCCGAAGGGCAGCCCCACCTGCTGGGACTGGCCACGGACGCGACGACCGTGCGCCAGGTGGAGCGCGACCTCGCCCTCTCCCACAGCCTCGTCAACCAGACCCCGCTCGGTATCGCCGTCTTCGACAACGACCTGCGCTGGGTCGGCGTCAATCCCGCGCTGGAGCGGATCAACGGCGTGCCCGAGGAGGCCGTGCTGGGGCGCCGGGTCGGGGAGGTGCTGCCGGACCTGGACGTGGCGGCCATCGAGACCCGGATGCGGCACGTCCTGGAAACCGGCAGACCGCTGCTCGACCAGCAGACCGTCGGGCGTACGGCGGCGGACGCGCAGGACCGCGCCTACTCGGAGTCCTACCACCGCATCGAGGACACCGACGGCCGGGTGCTCGGGCTCGCGATGGCCGTGCTGGACGTCACCGAACGCCAGCAGGCCGCGGCCGAGGTCGCACAGGCACGCCAGCACCTGTCGGTGATCGCCGACGCGGGGATGAAGATCGGCACCACGCTGGACCTCCAGCAGACCGCCCGGGAACTGGCCGGCGTGGTCGTGCCCCATCTGGCGGATCTGGCCGCCGTGGACGTCCTGGAGTCGGTCGTGTCCAGGGGCACCATCACGCCCGTGTCGGGCGGCTCCCCTGCCGAGTTCCGGGCGCTGGCCGTCGCGGCCGGTTACCCCACCGACGCCATCCACGCCGCCGACCCGGTGGGCGAGCTCGCCACGTACGGTTCGTCGCGGATCATCACGCAGTGCGTCCGCAGCGCCCGCCCGGTCCTGGTCGAGCGCGTGGACGGCAAGATGCTGCGGCGTCTGGCCCGGGACTCACGCGCCGCCCAGGCCCTGCACGAGGCCGGTGCCCACTCCTACCTGGCGCTGCCGCTGATGGCCCGGGGCAAGGTACTCGGCACGCTCTCGCTGTACCGCACGGTCAACGAGCGCCCCTTCGACGACCGGGACCGGGTGCTCGCCTCGGAACTCGCCGCGCGCGCCGCGATCTGCATAGACAACGCCCGCCTCTACGGCCGCGAGCGCGGCACCGCCCTGACCCTGCAGCGCAGCCTGCTTCCGAGCACGCCCGCCGAGCGGGAAGGGCTGGACATCGCCGCCCGCTACCGCCCGGCCCTCAGCGAGGTCGGCGGCGACTGGTACGACGTCCTCCCGCTGGGTCCGGGACGCACCGGGCTGGTCGTCGGGGACGTCATGGGCAAGGGTGTCCAGGCCGCGGCGATCATGGGGCAGCTGAGCACGGCGACGCGGGCGCTGGCCCGGCTGGACCTGCCGCCCGCCGAGCTGCTGCGGCACCTCGACGACATCGCCGGCTCGCTCGGCGACGCGATCGCGACGTGCGTGTACGCGGTGTGCGACCTGGGGCGCGGCACCTGCGAGCTGTCCAGCGCCGGGCATCTGCCGCCGGTGCTCGCCGGGGCGGACGGCAGTGCGCGGCTCGTCGACGTGCCGGGCGGTGTGCCGCTCGGGGTCGGCGGCGTCGAGTTCGGCACGGTGGAGGTGGAACTCCCCCCGGGGTCCCTGCTCGCCCTGTACACGGACGGCCTGGTCGAGAACCGCGGGGAGCCCATCGACACCGGCCTCGGCACCCTGACCCGGCTGCTCCAGCACGCGGGACCCAGCCTTCAGCGCGCGAGCGACAGTCTGCTCAGCGCGCTGAGTCCCGAGCCGGACGACGACGTGGCTCTGCTGCTGGTCCGCACGCGCGCCTGAGCCGCGAGGGGCTCAGGCGTCACCCCTGCGCGGCGTGCACAGGGCCCAGATGATGAACGCGGACATCGCGATCATGATCACGGACCAGACCGGGTAGGCCGGCAGGGAGAGGAAGTTGGCGATGATGACGAGGCCGGCGATGCCCACGCCGACGACGCGCGCCCAGCCCGCCCCCTGGAACAGGCCCATGCTCACCAGCACGGCGGCCACGCCCAGGGCGAGGTGGGTCCAGCCCCAGCCGGTGAGGTCGAACTCGAAGATGTAGTTGCGGGTCGCAACGAAGACCTCGTCCTCGGCGATGGCCGCGATGCCGCGCAGTACGGCGAGGATCCCGGCGATCATGAGCATGATCGCCGCGAAGGCCGTCATGCCGGTGGCCCAGCCGCGCTTCGCCGTCGTGCGCCCGTGCGTGGGGTGTGTGGCAGCCATCCTGCTCCTCGATTCTGCTGGGTCCGGATCGGTCAGCGACAGGAAGCGGGGACCGGGACGCCCTGTGCGGCGAAGCCGCCGCGCGCCAGGTCCGCCGGACAGCCCGGCGAGCTCCTCGGCACCGCTGGGCCGGTCCTCGCGCCCCGGGAACCGCTCCTTGCGGTCCTTACGTCCCGGGGACCCGCCCGGCAGCGGTCCCCGTCCACCTCAGCCTGCCGGGGCACGAGCCGGACCGCCTCACCCGTGGCGGGTGATCCCTGTGCGGCGCGGGGGCGCTGAGGTGGTGGGACAGGCCTTGTGGGGCCCGGTGCCGGAGGCAGGACCGCGACCGAGAGGCGCGCGATGGACGATCCAGCGGAGCAGCCGCACCGGCGGTGGCCGGGACGGCAGCGGCGTGCGGCGGTCTCGACCCTCGTGCGTGCCGCGCTCGTGGCGGCCGGGCTCGTCACCGTCTACTACGTGCTGCCCCTGGACGGACGCGGCACGAGAGGCGATTCGGTGCTGCTGGCCTGCGGTCTGCTGCTGGTGGTCGTGGTCTTCTGGTGGCAGGTGCGGGCCATCGTGACCTCGCCCCACCCCCGGCTGAAGGCCGTCGAGGCCCTGGCCACGACGGCCGCGCTCTTCCTGCTGCTCTTCGCCGGTGCCTACTTCCTGCTGGAGCACACCACCCCCGGCTCGTTCAGCGAGCCGCTGACCAAGACGGACTCCCTGTACTTCACGCTCACGACGTTCACCACCGTCGGGTACGGCGACATCGTGGCCCGCTCGCAGACCGGGCGGGTGCTGACCATGATTCAGATGGCGGGCGGTCTGCTGCTGGTGGGCGTGGCGGCGCGGATCCTCGCCGGCGCCGTGCAGGCGGGGCTGCGCCGGCAGGGCCGGGAGCCCTCGGACGACTTCCCCACGCGGCGGAAGGACTGAGCCATGACCGTACCGAGCCCCTTCACGGCCTTCATGTCACCGGCCGAGCGGGCGGCCGCCGGCCGGGAGGCGCGGCGGCGGGTGCCGCGGTCCTCCCACGCCCGGTTCGAGGCGGGGCCGGACCGGTTCGACCCGGTCGACGTACTGGAGCACCAGTCGGCCACCCGCGTACCGGAGTTGGTGCCGCTGCGCTACGCCCGCATGCTGGAGTCCCCGTTCCGCTTCTACCGCGGCGCGGCGGCGATCATGGCTGCGGACCTGGGGGCCACCACGGACACCGGGCTGCGGGTGCAGCTGTGCGGGGACGCCCACCTGCTGAACTTCCGGCTGCTGGCCTCGCCGGAGCGCCATCTGGTCTTCGACATCAACGACTTCGACGAGACGCTCGCCGGGCCGTTCGAGTGGGACGTCAAACGCCTCGCGGCCAGCTTCGCCATCGCGGGCCGCGCCAACGGCTTCAAGACCGCTGAGCAGAACAGTGCGATCGAATCCTGTGTCCGGGCCTACCGGCGGCGGATGCGGGACTTCGCCGGGATGCGGAACCTGGACATCTGGTACGCCCAGGACGACGCCGACCACATGCGGGAGCTGATGGCCGCGTCGATGTCCAAGGAGGCACGGCGCCGCACCGCGAAGGCCACGGCGAGCGCCCGGACCCGCACCCACATGCAGGCCTACGCCAAGCTCACCCGGAACACGGCCGAGGGGCGGCGGATCACACCGGACCCGCCGCTGATCACCCCGCTGCGGGACCTGGTGGGCGACTCCCCGGAGCACGGACGGGAAAAGGAGCTGCGCGCCGTCCTGGAGGGATACGCCCGCAGCCTGTCGTCCGAGCGCCGGCATCTGCTGCGCCGGTACCGCCTGGTGGACATCGCCCGCAAGGTGGTCGGGGTCGGCAGTGTCGGCACCCGCTGCTGGATCGTGCTGCTGCTCGGCCGCGACGACGACGATCCGCTGCTGCTCCAGGCCAAGGAGGCACAGGAGTCGGTGCTCGCGGCGCACAGCGGCGGCGACCGCTACGACAACCAGGGCCGTCGCGTGGTGGCGGGACAGCGGCTGATCCAGACGACCAGCGACATCCTGCTGGGCTGGACGCACGCCGTGGGCCTCGACGGGCAGGAGCGGGACTTCTACGTGCGGCAGTTGCGGGACTGGAAGGGCATCGCCCAGCCGGAGACCATGGACCCGGGCCTGCTGCGGCTGTTCGGGCGGCTGTGCGGAGCGAGCCTGGCACGGGCTCACGCCCGCTCCGGTGACCCCGTCGCCATCGCGGCCTACCTGGGCGGCGGCGACCGCTTCGACCGTGCCCTCATGGTGTTCGCCCAGGAGTACGCCGACCAGAACGAGCGGGACTTCGCGGCGCTGCGGACGGCGGTCCGCTCGGGTCGGGTCCGCGCGGCGGCGCAGTGATGCCCTACCCGCGGGCGGCCCCGGGCAGACCGCGGGTACGCCCCCGTCCTGCCGGGGTCCGCTCCGGCGGGACGTTCGCTCCGGCGGGACGTCACGCTCTCACCCGCCGCCGGCGCACCCCCGGCGCGACCCGGGGTTCCGTGGAACCCACGGACACCACCCGCGTCACGCTCTCACCCGCCGCGGGCGATGCGCCCCCGGCGCGACCCGGGATTCCCTGGGGTCCACGGACACCACCTACGGAGCCGCACGGGTCCGGCCCGGGCGGCTCGGAACGGGGGTACGGCCATGTGCCGCTGGCTCGCCTACTCGGGCACTCCCGTGCTGCTCGACGACGTCCTCTACCGCCCTCAGCACTCGCTGATCGACCAGAGCCTGCACGCGCGGATGGGGGTCGAGACCACCAACGGGGACGGTTTCGGCGTCGGCTGGTACGCGTGGCATCTGCGCACCCCCGCCGTCATCCGCGACACCGGCCCCGCCTGGAGCAACCGCAACCTGAGGGAGATCGCCGACCACGTCCGCTCGCCGCTGTTCTTCGCGCATGTGCGTGCCTCCACCGGATCGGCCGTGCAGCAGACGAACTGCCATCCGTTCCGCCACGGGCGGTGGATGTGGATGCACAACGGGGCGATCGACGGGTTCCGCGAGATGCGCCGGGACCTCACGCTGGCCGTGGACCCGGGGCTGTTCGCGTCGATGGAGGGCACGACGGACTCCGAGGTGATGTTCCACGTGGCGCTCACCCTGGGGCTGGACGGCGACCCACCGGGCGCGGTGGCCCGGATGACGGGGCTGATCGAGCGGCTGGGCCGCGAGCACGGGGTGCCGCAGCCGCTGCAGATGACGGTCGCGGTGACCGACGGCGAGCGGGTGTGGTTCTTCCGCTACTCCAGCGCGGGAAAGTCACGGTCGCTGTACTACAGCAGCCGGGTGGAGGACGTGCGCGCCCTCCACCCCGACCTCGGCTTCCTGAACCATGTCTCCGACGAGACCCGGCTGGTCGTGTCGGAGCCGCTGGGCGATCTCCCCGGCGTGTGGAACGCCGTACCGGAGAGCACCTACGGTGTCGTGCAGCCCGGGCGGGACCTGCTGCGGCACTTCGAGCCGGAGCCCGTCTGAGCCCTGCCTTCGCCCGGCTCAGCGCAGTCGCGCGGCGAACGCCTCGTACGCCCGCTCGTCGAAGAGGACGAACCTGACCTCCTCGACGGTGGTGTCCGCTGCCCGGACGGTCTCGACCGCGATGCGGGCGCCGTCGTCCATCGGCCAGCCGTAGACACCGGTGGAGATCGCGGGGAACGCCACGGTACGGGCGCCGAGTTCACCGGCGACGCGGAGCGACTCGCGGTAGCAGGAGGCGAGCAGGCCGGAGCGGTCCTCGGTCGTGCTGTACACCGGGCCGACGGTGTGGATGACCCAGCGGGCGTCCAGGTCGCCCGCGGTGGTGGCGACCGCCCGGCCGGTGGGCAGGCCCTTGCCGAGGTGCGCCGCGCGGAGCCTGCGGCAGTCCTCCAGGATCGCGGGGCCGCCGCGACGGTGGATCGCCCCGTCGACCCCTCCCCCGCCCAGCAGCGAGGAGTTGGCCGCGTTGACGATCGCGTCGGCGCTCTCGCGGGTGATGTCGCCCCGGACCAGTTCGACGGCCGTCATATCTGCCTCAGTCGCTTCCAGACGGCCTTCGCCGCGTTGTGCCCCGACATGCCGTGCACACCCGGGCCGGGCGGGGTCGCCGACGAGCAGATGAAGACGGCCGGATGCGGGGTGCGGTACGGGAACAGCGTGGGCCTCGGGCGCAGCAGGAGCTGGAGGCCGGAGACCGCGCCGGAGGCGATGTCCCCGCCGATGTAGTTGGCGTTGCGGGCGGCCATTTCGGGCGGCCCCGCCGTGGCACGGGCCAGGACGCGGTCGCGGAACCCCGGGGCGAAGCGCTCCAGTTGGCGCTCGATGGCGTCGGTGAGGTCGCCGGTCCAGCCGTGCGGGACGTGACCGTAGGTCCAGAAGACGTGCTTGCCCGCAGGGGCCCGGGTGGGGTCGACGACGCTCGGCTGGACGGTGATCAGGAACGGCCGGTCGGGGGCCCGGCCTTCCCGGGAGGCCGCGCGCAGGGCCGATCCGATCTCCGCGCTGCTGGCGCCGACCTGCACCGTGCCGGCGGCGCGGGCCTCCTTCGCGGTCCAGGGCACGGGGCCGTCCAGCGCGTAATCGATCTTGAAGACGCCCGGTCCGTAGCGGTAGCCGCCGTAGTGGTTGCCGAAGCCGGCGATGCGGGCCAGGGCGGTGGGTGAGGTGTCGAAGACGTAGGCCCGGGCCGGCGGCAGGTCGTCGAGGCGCCTGACCTCGTAGTCGGTGTGAACGCTGCCGCCGAGGTCGCGCAGGTAGGCGGCGAGGGCGTCGGAGAGGGACTGGGAGCCGCCGCGGGCGACGGGCCAGCCGCGGGCGTGCGCCGCGAGGGCGAAGACCAGGCCGATGGCGCCGGTGGCGAAACCGCCGAGCGGTGCCATGACGTGGGCGACGAGCCCGGAGAACAGGGCCTTGGCCGGTTCGTCGCGGAAGCGGCGCATCAGCAGCGTCGACGGGGGCAGCCCGGCCAGACCGAAGCGGGCGAGGGTCACCGGGTCGCGGGGCAGGGCGGTCAGCGGCAGTGACATGAAGTCCCGGGCGAGGGTGTCCCACTTGGGCAGGAAGGGCTCGACGAGCCTGCGGTACGCGCCGGCGTCGCGCGGGCCGAAGGAGGCGGCCGTCTCGCCGACGGTCCGGGCCAGGACGGCCGCCGAGCCGTCCGGGAAGGGATGCGCCATGGGCAGCTCGGCGTGCAGCCACTCCAGGCCGTACCGCTCGAGCGGCAGGGCGCGGAACGCCGGGGAGTTGATGGCGAGCGGGTGGGCCGCTGAGCACGGGTCGTGACGGAAGCCGGGGAGGGTGAGCTCCTCGGTACGGGCGCCGCCGCCCACGGTGCTCCGGGCCTCGAAAACGGCGACGGAGAAACCGCGGCGGGCCAGCTCCACGGCCGCGGTCAGTCCGTTCGGCCCCGCACCCACTACGACGACATCGAGCATCGACGGCACCTTCGGACCCCTTCGTCAGCCGACGGCCACTGAGCCTCAGGATATGCCCGGAGACTGACAGTCACCGGCCGCAGGTGATTTCCGCTGCGGAAGGCCACTTCGCGGCGGCCGAAACGCCCACGTGCGCACACTGCGTAACCAACTGTGTGCGACACGCAACGGTATTCCGTACTCAGGCCCCGTCCGACAGCAGGCCCACCACTCTGCGGGCCGTGGCCGCGTCACGGGCGGCCGTGAAGGGCAGGGCGTTGCCGCCCTGGATGCGGAACGGGTCGCCCGCGAGGGTGAGGTGAGCGCCGCCCGCCTCCTCGACCAGGAGCAGACCGGCCGCGTGGTCCCATGCCGCTTCCCAGGAGAATGCCACCGCGTCCAACTCGCCGCGCGCGATGGCGAGATACTCCAGTCCGGCGGAGCCGCACGGGCGCGGTGCCACACCGTCGGCGCGCAGGCCGAGCAGGGCGTCCTTCTGCTCGTCGGTCGTGTAGTCGGGGTGGGAGGTGGCCACGCGCAGGTCCCGGCCGGGCTCCGGCACTCCGGCGAACAGCCGCTCCCCGTCGAGGTGGGCGCCCTTGCCCCGCTGGGCGAAGGCGAGCCGGTCGCGGGCGGGCGCGTACGTCCAGGACGCGAGCACGGTGCCGCGGTGGGCCAGCGCGACCAGGGTGCAGAACCCGGCCTCGCCGCGCACGAACTGGCGTGTCCCGTCGACCGGGTCGACGATCCAGACCGGGGCGTCGCCGCGTATCGCCTCGTACGACGCGGGGTTGGCATGCACCGCCTCCTCGCCGACCACGACCGAGCCCGGCAGCAGGGCGACCAGGGCATCGGTCAGGTACAGCTCGGCCTTGCGGTCGGCGTCGGTCACCAGGTCGTGCGGGCCGCTCTTCTGGTCGACCTCGTGCGCGGCGAGCCGGCGCCAGCGGGGCAGGATCTCGGCGGCGGCGGCCTTGCGGATCGCCTCTTCGACGTCGGAGGCGTGCTCTGCGAGAAACTCTTCGATGGTTTCGTTGCTGTCGATCACCCCTCCATGACAACACGGGCCACTGACAAGCCCTGCCCGGCGGGTGCACTCCGGATGGCATCGCGATGAACAGCGGGGGCGGCCGGGGCGCGGCCGGACGCCGATGCGCGCCACGCGCTCGCGCGTCTGCCGATCCCCGCCGGATCACCGGCCCACCGCGTACCCCTGCATCCCGCGCGGGTTCGCGGCCGCCGACAGCACGCCCGTCTCCGGGTCCCGTGCGACCACGCACAGCCGGCCTTCCGACCAGGGGCCGCCCACGGTCACGTCGTGGCCGCGGCGCCGCAGCTCCTCGACGACGGCGGGGGCGGTGCGGGACTCCACGGTCACGCTGCCCGGGCGCATGCCGCGCGGGTAGAAGGAGCCGGGGAAGCTGTCGTTGTGCCAGTTCGGGGCGTCGATCGCGCCCTGGAGGTCGGGGCCGCCGCGCACGGGGCCGCGCAGGGCGACCGCGAGGAAGAAGTGCAGCTGCCACTGGTCCTGCTGGTCCCCGCCGGGCGTGCCGAACGCCATCACGGGCACGCCGTCGCGCAGGGCGATCGAGGGCGTCAGGGTGGTGCGGGGGCGGCGGCCGGGGGTGAGGGAGTTCGGCAGGCCCTCCTCCAGCCAGGTCATCTGGAGCCGGGTGCCGAGCGGGAAGCCGAGTTCGGGTACGACGGGGTTGGACTGGAGCCAGCCGCCGCTGGGCGTGGCCGAGACCATGTTGCCCCAGCGGTCGACGACGTCGAGGTGGCAGGTGTCGCCGCGGGTGGTCCCGTCGGAGAGGATCTCCGGCTCGCCCGGCACGGGGGACGCCGGGCCCTTGGCGACGGTCGGTTCGCCGGCACCCAGGGCGTCGAAGCCTTCCTGTGCGACGGCCGCCACGCGCGCGTGCGCGCACAGCCGCGGGGTGCGCCCGCCGGGGCTGCCGGGCCGCAGGTCGTTCTCGGCCCGCTCGCCGACGAGGGCCCGGCGGGGCGTGTTGTACGCGTCGGACAGCAGGTCGTCGAGGGGCACATCGGCAGCGTCGCCGTACCAGGCCTCCCGGTCGGCCATGGCGAGCTTGCAGTTCTCCACCAGGAGATGGACGTAGTCGGCCGAACCGTACGGGGGCAGTTCGGCCGGGAGCAGGGCGAGTTGCTGGAGGAGGACCGGACCCTGGCTCCAGGGGCCCGGCTTGCACACGGTCCAGCCGTTCCAGTCGTACGTCGCCGGTGCCTCGTACGTCGCGGACCAGGCGGCGAGGTCGGCGGCCGCGAGGGTGCCGGTGTGGTGTTCGCCGCTGGTGTCCCTCGTGGGGCGCCCGGCCTGGCGGACGAGGGCGTCGGCGATGAAGCCGGTGCGCCACACCTGCCGGGCGGCCTCGATCCGTGCCTCCCGGTCGCCCGCGCCGGCGGTCTCGGCGAGCAGGCGCTTCCAGGTGGCGGCGAGAGCGGGGTTGGCGAAGAGCTCGCCGGGGCGCGGCGCCTTGCCGCCGGGGAGGTAGACGTCCGCCGAGGAGGTCCACTCCGTCTCGAACAGCTCGCGCACGGTCTCGACGGTCTCGCCGACCCGCTCCACGGGTGCGTGTCCGTGCTCGGCGTAGCCGATGGCGTACGCCAGGACGTCGTCGAGGGACTTGGTGCCGTGGTCGCGCAACAGCAGCATCCAGGCGTCGAACGCGCCCGGCACGGAGGCGGCGAGCGGCCCGGTGCCGGGGACGAGATCCAGTCCGAGGCCCTGGTAGTGCGCGACGGTCGCGCCCGCCGGTGCGACGCCCTGCCCGCACAGCACCCGCACCTCGCCACCGGCCGGGGCGAGCAGGATCGGCACCTCGCCCGCCGGGCCGTTGAGGTGCGGCTCGACGACGTGCAGCACGAACGCGCCCGCCACGGCTGCGTCGTAGGCGTTGCCGCCGCTCTCCAGGACGGCCATCGCCGACTGCGAGGCGAGCCAGTGAGTGGAGGACACCATGCCGAAGGTGCCCTGGAGGGTGGGGCGGGTGGTGAACATACGGCCTCTCACCTCGCTGTTTACGTGTACCGGCCCGGACGATGGGCACCCAGCACGGGTGCTGGGGGAGAATCTGGGGAGTTTGCGCCAGGGACCTCCTCCCGCTCCCCCAGAAGGCTATCGATCGCCTTGACGTTCCGGACCGGAACGCAGTGGGTCCACCTGCCGCAGAAGTACGGCAACTGGCGAGGCGCCTGCAACCGGCTGCCGATGTGGGCCATCGACGGCTTGCGGGCCCCGGCCGCGTGCTGTGTTCGTTCTCATGGGGGACGACTCCGCACTGAGCCGCCAAGCCGGCAACGTTTTCCAAGGTCCGGCCCGATCCGGGTCATTACTGAGTCAAGCCTCTTGCAGGTGCTGGAATCGCAGGGATCATGACCACATGCACTGGGCATTGGTGGGGGTGGCCGTCGTCTGCGTGACGGTCATGGCTGCGGGAGGTGTCGCGGCCGTCCTTTGGCGGTGGGTACCGCCGTTCGGCCGCGACCGGGCGCTGCGGCCGAAGCTGTGGGGCGCCGGGGTCCTGATGAGCGCCGCCGGTCTCGGCCTCTTCATGTTCCTCGGGCCGCTGGGCGCCGAAGACCCGGCGGTGAACTTCGCCGTCCCGCTTGCCGGGATGGGGATCAACTTCGCCGGGCTCGCCGTCCAAACGCTCGCCCGGCGCCCTGGACGCGTCACCTGATGTTGCGCCGGCTCTCCGTGGGCGAACGGCCGACCGCTTGATGCGGTGCCTGGGTCCGCTGCGCCTGGGGCCGGTGGGCCAGGTTTGAGCGACGCAGATCGCTTCTCATGCCGAGGCCGGAGGTCCACGGTTCAGCAGCCCTCGCGGGATGCGGGAAGCTGCGGAGGAACTACGAGTGATCATCGGGTCCGCCTGTTCGAAGGGGAACGCAGGCGGGGGTCTGCTCCGGCCGTCAGGATCGCGGGGCCCACGGGTCGTGCTCCGTCGGATCAGGCTGTTCGGGGTGGAGCATCTCTCGGACGCAGCGCTGCAGTCCCGTCTCGCTGGATCCGCCCGCGGCGGCCATCCAGGGCAGGTCGTCCATGGCGTGGGCACGCTCGTCGGTGGCGAGGTCGTCGACGGCTGCGCGCAAGTCGTCAGGGGCGGGTTCGTCGGTGAGGCAGAGCCAGCCGATCGCGGCGGCCAGCAGGGCCTCGGGCACTTGCGTTCGGTCCCGCCAGCGCTCCCGCATCCACACGGTGGTCGGCGGGTGGGGGTGGGCGCGGGTGGCTTCGGCTGTGGCGAAGACCAGGGCGGCGTGGACGATCGGGTCCTGCTCGGCGTCGAGCCGGGTGCGGAAGGCGGCACAAACCGCGCGGTCGAGGTCGGTGGCGGCGGCCAGTGCGTAGGCGGCGCGGATCCGGATCGCGGGGTCTGGGTCATGCAGAAGAGGCGTCAGGAGGATGGCGTCGGCGGTGATCGCGCCCCGGGCGGCGACAACCGACCAGCCCGCCGGGTAACCAGTCACCTCGACGCCGTAGTCGCCGTAGAGGTCGTCGTACTGGGGCTCGGCGCGGTGGCGCAGCAGTTCGCCGCGGGAGGCGACGCCGAAGTAGCGGGCGCGGGCCGGGGAGGAGACTTCAGCGAGCGCGTCGGCACGGTAAGGGTGGCGGGGGTCGGTAGCGATCCGGATCAGAAATGGCACGGCGAGTACGGCGGCGGCCCGCATGTCATTGGCGCACATACCGCTCACAACACCCGTTCCGGTGCGAACGGGCGAGCCACTGGTGTGGAGCAGGTGGATGGCCTCCCTGACGTGATCCCCCTGCGGGAAGTTCTCCCAGGGGACTTCGTGGAGCAGGAATCCGTCCTTGACCTCAGGCCGTATGGCGGCCACCACCGCACGCACATCGAACGGCCCGCCCACGAACGAGTACAGATCTGCCCCGTCCGTCAACGCCCGGCACATCGCGAACGTCGGATCGGTTCGCCACTCGCCCACGCCACGTCACCCCACCGCTGAGTCCCATCGGAGTAGATCATGTCCGAGCGGACCGACATCGCTTTCGAGGCACTTCCCTTGCGCGGCATCCACCCCTCCGAGGTCAAGCCCACCACCGTGGTGCGATCACCGGAGCACACCTGGTGCGCCCCTGGTCCGGGCTGGCGCGAGGTTCAAGGATGGGATCCTGATCGAGCGCCAAGAGCAGGCCGCGTAAGCGGGAGGATGAGCCACCCCTCCCCCATCCACCCTCGGAACAAAGGTGATCAGACATGGTTCCTCGGATCGGCGACCACGTAATCGTCTCCTGTGAGCCGGCAGCCGCTCGGGTGGTTGGGGTAGATCGCTACATCACGCTGGAATGGCCATGGAGAGCGATCGACAATTCCTCCAGTTTCCGATGGAACGGGCAGGTCGCACTCCCGCACGGCGAGTCCCACGAGGAATGGAGCCCATTTCGTCTCGAGCCGGCACCTTCCACCCTCCGCGATGGACACGTTTGCGCCGTGTCCATCCCGCCGACCAGGCTCTACGTGGGGCACTACGAGGAGTACCACCCTCCACGCAACCTCGGCTGGGCTCCCGCGCCCACCGCAGGACTTTACGTCGTACCACCGGAGCGGATGGACGTAGACATGGAGTACGCGGGGTACATGCTCTACCTGGGCGGATCTGATCCCATTCGCGTCGAACCACTCAACGACTGACCCGACACGTCGGTCTCCAGCATCACGCAGCCGAAGTACACCGGGGCAAGGGAGTTGGGTTGCACAGCAGCCACCTCCTGCACCGACCCGCGCCCCGGCGCCACGGCCGGTGCTCGACCGCGCCCTGCGCCCACTGGAGGTGACGGAACGCCACGGCGTGCCGCTGCGCGTGCCGTCATAAGAATCGCCCTGCACACCAAGGTCCCGCGCCGGCCGCGTCGAGGAGTACGAGGCGGCGCACCAGCGGTACCGACCTGTTCCACGTCCTGAGGTCGGGGACTTCGCCGCTGGGGGGCTCCCTCCCCTTCGCTGCCCCCACCCGCGCGACGTCGATCACAGTCGGCGGCTCGGCCGACTCCGCGCCGACGTGAAACCGCAGGTCAAAGTTCGAATGTCCTGAGGTTATGGATCTCCGTCATGTCAGGCATTGGACGCATGCCACGCAGGGTCACAGTCTGGAACGAGCCCCGGTACCGACATTCTGAGGAGTCATCATGGGCACAGAGAGGAGCACCGTCGACGGTGTCATCCGGACGAGCGCGCGCGGACACTCCGTTCTGAACAGTCCGCGTCTGAACCGGGGTACGGCCTTCACCCGGCGGGAGCGGCAGGAGCTCGGGCTGACCGGCCTGGTGCCGCCGCAGGTCCTGACGCAGGACCAGCAGGCCGCCCGCGCCTACGCGCAGTTCCGGTCCCAGCCCGACGACCTCGCCAAGAACGTCTATCTGACGGCACTGCGCGACCGCAACGAGGTGCTCTTCCACCGGCTCCTCGGCGACCATCTCGCCGAGATGCTGCCGATCGTGTACACCCCGACTGTCGGCACGGCGATCGAGCGCTACAGCTACGAGTACCGCCGCCCGCGCGGCGTGTACCTCTCGGTCGACGACCCCGAGTCCATCGAGAGCTCCCTGCGCGCCTCCGGGCTGGGCGCCGACGACGTCGACCTGATCGTGGCGACGGACGGCGAGGCGATCCTCGGCATCGGTGACTGGGGTGTGGGCGGTATCGACATCGCGGTCGGCAAGCTCGCCGTCTACACGGCCGCCGCCGGCGTGGACCCGGCCCGCACCCTGGCGGTGATGCTGGACGTCGGCACCGACCGGCAGGAGCTGCTGGACGACCCGCTGTACCTGGGCAACCGGCACCCGCGCGCGGACCGGGACCGCTACGACGCCTTCGTCGACGCCTACGTCGCCGCGGCCACGAAGCTGTTCCCCGACGCCCTGCTGCACTGGGAGGACTTCGGCTCGTCCAACGCCCGCCGCATCCTGGACCGCTACCGCGAGAAGACGCTCACGTTCAACGACGACATCCAGGGCACCGGCGCCGTCAATCTGGCCGCCGTGCTCTCCGGCGTGCGCGCGGGCGGTGCCGCACTGCGCGACCACCGGGTGGTGCTCTTCGGCGCCGGAACCGCCGGCATCGGGATCGCCGAGCAGCTCCGCGACGCGATGATCGCCGACGGGCTGACGCCGCGGGAGGCCGCGGAACGCATCTGGGCCGTGGACCGCCACGGCCTGCTGACCGAGGGCCAGCAGGGGCTGCGGGACTTCCAGACGCCCTTCGCCCGTGGCCGCGCCGAGGTCGCCGGCTGGCGGCACGACGAGAACCTCGGTGGCGTGCCGCTGGCCGAGGTCGTCGACCGGGTGCGCCCGAGCGTCCTGATCGGCACCTCGGGGCAGGGCGGCGCCTTCACCGAGGACATCGTCCGCGCCATGGCCGCGCACACCGACCGTCCGGTCGTCCTGCCTCTGTCCAACCCCACGCGGCTGGCCGAAGCCGTCCCCGCCGACCTGCTCGCCTGGACCGGCGGCCGGGCCCTGATCGCCACCGGCAGCCCCTTCGAGCCGGTGGAGACGGACGGCGTCACCCACCACATCGGACAGGCGAACAACGCGCTGGTCTTCCCCGGTCTGGGGCTCGGCACGGCCGTCGCCCGGGCCGAGCGGATCACCGACGGCATGCTGGTGGCCGCGGCCCGCGCCATCGCGGACCAGACCGACCCCGCGGCACCGGGCGCGCCGATCCTGCCCCCGATCGACCGGCTGCGCGACACGTCCGTGGCGGTGGCCGTGGCCGTGGCCCGCGCCGCGGTCGCCGACGGCGTCGCCCGGGAGAGCGCCGACGAGACGATCGAGGAGCGCGTCCGCGCGGCCATGTGGCATCCGGTGTACCCGCCGATCGAGGCCGTCTGACGGGCCTCCGCCCGGGTACCGCTCCCCACCCCCAAGGGGGCGCCGACCGGATTGTCTCGGCTCTCTGACATACCGTCACCGGCCCCCACGGTCGCGCCTCCGCCTTGCTTCAAAGGATTGACGCAGTCATGTCTTTCGCCGAGATCTTCACCGTCGTGGTGCCGGTCTTCCTCCTCATCCTGGTCGGCTACGGCACCGGCCGCCGGGCGCTCTTCGACGCGGGCGGTGCCCAGGCACTGCGCGAGCTGACCATGCAACTCGCGCTCCCTGCCGCCCTGTTGCTGAGCATCTGGCAGACGCCACGGCACGTGCTGGTCGAGCAACTGCCCCTGGTGAGCCTGCTGGCGTTCGGGTTCCTCGCCGTGTACGCCGTCCTGCTGGGCGTGCTGCGCCTCGCGGCCCGCCGGCCGCTGAGGCGGGCGGCCCTGTTCGCGCTGGCGTGCGTCCAGCCGCAGTACGCCTTCATGGGCACGTCCATCCTGGGGGGCCTGTTCGGGACCGCGGAGGCCGCCGTGCCGATCGCCGTCGCGGGCATCATCGTCAACGTCGTTCTCGACCCGGTCGTCCTGATCCTCCTCGGCATGCCGGAACATGCGGAGCCCCGGACGGTCACCTCCAAAGCGGCGGCCCCCACGCGGCGGCCCGTCCTGGCGGCCGTCGGCGGGGGTGCGCCCGAGGCGGCCGCCCGGCCGGCCCCCGCCGAGTCCGGGTCGCCCGGCCCCCGCCCCTCCGTGCTGCACACCGTCGGGCACGCGCTGCGCGAGCCGTTCTGCTGGGGCCCCGTACTGGGCCTGGTGCTGTCGGTCGCGGGAGTCGGTGTACCTCAGATCGCCGACTCCGCGCTGAGTCTGCTCGCGGGCGCCGCCTCGGCGACGGCCCTGCTGTACGTCGGCGTCTCCGTCGCCCGGATCGGCCGGCCCGCGCTGTCCCCCGCCGTGTGGGCGGTCTCCCTCACCAGCGTGGTCGTCCTGCCCCTGCTCGTCTACGGGACGGGGCTGCTCCTGACCTCCGAGGCGGTCGCCGCCCAGGCCGCGCTGATTCTCGCGTTCCCCGTCTCGCCCGTCCCCCTGATGTTCGCCGCCCGGCACGGCTCGGCCGAGGACGTGCGGACCATCGGCTCCGCCGTCGTACTGAGCCTGCTCCTCTCCTTCGTCACCCTGCCCCTGCTCATCGAGCTGGTCGGCTGACCTCGGCCGGGGCGGCACTGCCGGCCCCGACCACCTCGCGCGCTCCGCACACCGGACTCCAGCCGACCACCCCGAAGGGACACGGCCTCATGACATCAGCCGCAGACCCGCGACCGGACCGTCCGCGCCGCCCGTCGCGGCCGTGGTGGCCGCGCTCCGTTCTCGGCCGCCTGCCCGGGTCCCTGCCCTTCGCCGCGGCGGCGCGGGGGGCCGTCGCGCTCGCGCTGCCCCTGCTCGCCGGGCTCGCCACCGGGTGGGTCGTGCTCTCGGCGATCGCCGCCATCGGCGCCCTGTGGGGGGTGAGCCAGGACGGTTCCGATCCGTACCGGGTCCGGGTGCGGCGGCTGGGCTGGACCGGGGTGTCCAGCGCGCTCGGCCTGCTCGCCGGTGAAGTCGCCCTGCGCAGCGGGGAACCGGCGGCGGTGGCGGGGTGTCTGGTGGCGGCCGCGCTCGTGGCGGGCGGTGTCGGCCTGCGCGGGCGGATCGCGTCCGTGTCGGGCATGCACCTGCTGCTCGGCGTCACGATCGGCAGTGGCATCCCCGTGCCGGGGCCGTGGTGGCAGCCGCCGCTGGCGCTGCTCGCCGGTGTCGTCCTCGTCCTCGTGCTGTCCGCGGCGCCCTGGCTGTGGCGTCGGCACCACGTCGAACGGGCCGCCGTGCTCGCCGTGTACCGGAGCGCGGGCGAGGCGCTGACCGCGGCGGGTACCGATGCCGCCGAGGAGGCCCGCAGGCGGATGACGCTGGCCCTGAACCACGCCCACGAGGTGATGGCCCCCCATCTCGCCCCGCGCGGGCGGCGGCAGCGGGAGGACACCGGGGACCTGGTCCGGGCGTTCCACTACGCCGTGCGGCTGGGCGAGGCCGTGACGGCGGTGGTGTGGGAGGGCCGTGCGCTTCCGCCCGCCCTGACCCGCGTACCGCGGCACCTGGCCGGACGTCTGCTGCCGGGCCGGCTCGCGGCCCCGGAGGACCGTGCGGCGCAGGCGGCACCGGTGAGCGGCTCACCGGGCAGGCGCGCTCTGGCCGAACTGGTCACCGCCGTGGACGGTGAACCGGACGGGGCCGACCTGGAGTTGCGTCTGCCGGCGCACGACGGGCCCGGGCGGGCGGCGCGGGTGCGGTACGCCCTGCTGCTGGCCGGGTGCGTGCTCGCCGCCCATGTGCTCGCAGAGGTGTTGCACCGGCCTCGCGGTTACTGGCTGCCCATGACGGTGGCCTTCGTCTACAAGCCCGACTTCGGGCCGCTGTTCCCGCGGGCACTGCACCGGTGCGTCGGCACGATCGTCGGGGTGGCCGCCATCGGGGCGGTGTCCGCGGCGGCCACCGGTACGTACGCGGTTGTGGGCGTCGTGGCCGTGTTCGGCGCGCTCATGGCCATCGGCGTGCGGCACCACTACGCGCTCGCCACACTGGGCCTGACCGCCGTCGTGTTCGTGCTGCTCGACCTGCTGGGCGACCACCGTCCGTTGTACGGCACGCGGGTGGTGGACACGGCGCTGGCGTCCGCGCTGGTGCTCGTCGCGCACTTCGCGGTGTGGCCGGACTCCGCCGCCCACCGCGCCGAGGCGCAGACCGAGGCCGCCGTCGCCGCCGCACGGCGCTACCGAGACGCCGCAGCGGAAGCGGGCCCGGTGCAGCGGCAGTCGCTGCGCCGTGCCGCCTACCACCAGCTGGCCGAGGCGCGCCGCACGGTCGCTCACGCCCGGCGGGAACCGGCCCGCCGTGGGCGGCCGCTGCCCGACTGGGAGAGCGCGATCACGGCGGCCGAGCAGCTCTGCGACCGGGTGACCGGGCAGGTGGTCGCCGACGAGGCGAGCCCGACCCGGTAGCGGGGCCCGGCCCGGTGCCGGATTCCAGCCCGGTGCCGGATTCCAGCCCGGCAACGGCCTTTGCCCGATAGCAGATCTCGGTCCGGCAGCGGGCCCGGTCCGACAGCGGGCCCCGGTCCGACAGCGGGTCCCAGCTCGGTATCGGAACCCGATCGGGCAGCGGGTCCCGGCCCGGGTGTCAGTTCACGTCCGGCGTGCGGCGCGATCCATGCCGTCGCCGCCTGGGTTCATCAGCGACCCATGACGGGGAAGAATGGCACCATGGATCTTCAGGTGCTGCGTTCCTTCCAGTCCGTCGCGGAGGGAACGACGGTGACCGACGCCGCGACAGACGCCGGCATCACCCAGCCCGCCCTGTCACGGGCCCTTGCCCGGCTGGAGGACGAGGTCGGCGCCGAGCTCCTGCAGCGCGTCGGGCGGGTGCTGCGCCTCACCCCGGCGGGCCGGGTGTTCAAGGAGTACGTCGACGGGGTGCTCGACAACTACGACCGGGGCCGGCGAGCCGTGGCCGAGATGGTCCACCCCGACTCGGGTGTGGTGTCGCTCGCCTTCCTGCACACCCTGGGCACCTGGCTGGTCCCCCAGCTCGTCACCGACTTCCGGCGGACCTTCCCGCAGGCGCAGTTCGAGCTGCACCAGGACGGCGAGATGGGCCTGACCCGGCACCTCCTGGACACGACCGCCGATCTGGTCATCACCAGCAGCGACCCCGGCCACCCCCTCATCACGTGGCGGCGTCTGCTGGTGGAGCCGCTGCGGCTGGCCGTCCCGTCCCGGCACCGGCTGGCCAGGCGCCGCCGGATCCGCCTGGCCGAGGTGGCCGACGAGCGGTTCATCCTGCTCAAGCAGGGATACGGACTGCGTGACATCACCGCGGGACTGTGCCGCGAGGCCGGCTTCACGCCGGTCATCGCCTTCGAGGGCGAAGAGGTGGAGACCCTGCGCGGTCTGGTCGCCGCGGGGCTGGGGGTGTCCCTGATCCCGTCGTCACCGGAGGTCACGGCGGCCTCCGAGTCCCCGATCCGCTACCTGGAGATCACCGACGTACGGGGCGCCCGGGACATCGGCATCGCCTGGCTGAGCTCCCGCGCCGTGCCGCCGATCACCCGGCGCTTCCTCGACCACGCGCTGCGGACGTCGACCGTGGAGTGAATGTCCCTTCCTGTCGCGGGAAGTTGGGGCATGTCCGGCCTTGTCCCGGGCGACGCCGACCGGTTGCGCCCGGCGCAGCGCGACGGCGCCGACACGCACGGTGTTCCACACAACGTGTGGGGGAGGCGGCACTTCCGCAGCACAGGGACGCATGTGACACTGTCGTCCCGTCCGCCGTGCGGACCCGTTCCGCACCGTCCGTCCCCACCTGAAGGGCGCCGTGCGTTCCCTACCTCTGCCCCTGGCCCTGACCGCCCGTCTGTCCCCGGTGGTGGTGCTCGCCGCGGTGGGCTGGGCGCTGTCGTCCGGTCCGCTCGCCGCGCCGCAGGCCGCCGAGCACAAGCCCGCCGAGGAGAAGACCGAGACCCGCTCGCAGTCCGCCCCGTCCACGTCGACGGTGCCGAAGGCGTACTCGACCGCGCCCGCCCCGTGCGAGAGCGTCGCCAAGAAGACCATCGAGGCGCTGGTGCCGGGCGCCAAGACGGCCGGCAAGGAGATCCCCTCCACGGACTCGCAGCTGCGCCGCACCTGCTCATGGAACGCGCTCAAGGGCTACGACTACCGCTGGCTCGACGTGTCCTACGAGCTCCTGGAGTCGGACGAGGCCGCGCAGAAGTCGTACCGGGCGCACACCGAGAAGCAGAGCGGCGGCGGGGCGGTACCCGGTCTGGGGGACAGCGCGTACTCCGTGGTGAACCTCACGACGGAGGACAAGCAGGAGACCCGCGAGGGCGTCGTGTTCGCCCGCGCCTCCAACGCGCTGGTGACGATCACCTACAACGGCAGTGACTTCGAGTCGAAGAAGGCACCCAGCACGGACACGATCAACAAGGGCGCGATCAAGGCCGCGAAGGAAGCGGTGGCCGCGCTGGAGAGCGACAAGGACTGAGCGCCCTCCAGCGCGCCGGTCTTCCTCAGCGGGTGCTGCGGCCCCGGGTGGCCATCAGCGCCAGGTACAGAATCATCGAGGTGCCCAGGCCCACGGCCCAGCCGTAGTCGGCCAGATCGGCCAGCGCGGGAATGGGACGGCCGTCGGTCAGCGGCTTGAAGCTGGCGCCGCCCACGGCGAGGACACCGCCGACCGCGAAGGCGACGACGGCCCGCCAGTTCCAGCCGCCCTCGTACCAGTACCGGCCACCCGGGCGGTACAGGTCGGCGAGGTCGAGGCGGGCCCGGCGCAGGATCCAGTAGTCGGCGATGAGGATGCCCGCGACGGTGCCGAGCAGGCCGCCGACCAGGCCGAGCCAGGTGAAGATGTAGCCCTGCGGGTCGGAGTAGAGCTTCCACGGGAAGATCAGCACACCGAGGACGCAGGTGGCGAGGGCGCCGGCCCGGAAACTGATGCGCCGGGGTGCGATGTTGGAGAAGTCGAACGCCGGCGAGACCAGATTGGCCGCGACGTTGACGGAGAGCGTCGCCACCAGCACGGTGACCAGTGCGAAGAGCAGGCCCACCGTGTTGTCGGTCTTGGCCGCGAGCTGTACGGGGTCCCAGATGGCCTCGCCGTAGACGGCCTGGGAGCCGGAGGTGACCATCACCGACAGGAAGGCGAACAGGGTCATGGTGGTCGGCAGGCCGAGGGCCTGGCCCCGGGTCTGTGCCTTCTGGCTCCTGCCGTAGCGGGTGAAGTCGGGGATGTTCAGCGACAGCGTGGACCAGAAGCCGATCATGCCCATGAGGGCGGGCGCGAACAGCTTCCAGAAGTCGGCGCCCCAGCCGAGCTTGGAGGGCTGGTCGAACAGCGGGCCGAAGCCGCCCGCCTTGTCACTCATCCACCACAGCATCACGAACGCGCCGACGAGCACGAAGGGCGCCGCCCAGTTCTCGAAACGGCGGATGGTCTCCATGCCCCGGTAGATGATGACGACTTGGAGCGCCCAGAAGATCGCGAACGACAGCCACATCGTCCAGGCGTAGCCGCCGACCTTCGCCGCGTCCGTCCAGCCGGTGCCGATGAGCTTGCCGGCCAGGAAGTAGATCGCCTCGCCGCCGATCCAGGTCTGGATCCCGAACCAGCCGCAGGCCACCAACGCCCGTACGACGGCGGGCAGGTTGGCCCCGCGGATGCCGAAGGAGGCCCGGGCGAAGACCGGGAAGGGTATGCCGTACTTGGGCCCGGCGTGGCCGGTGAGCAGCATCGGTATCAGCACGATCACGTTGGCCAGGGCGATGGTGAGCACCGCCTGCTTCCAGTCCATGCCGACGGCGATGAGCCCGGAGGCGAGGGTCCAGGAGGCCGTGTTGTGGGCCATGCCGACCCACAGGGCGGAGAAGTTGTAGGTGGTCCAGGTGCGCTTCTCGACCGGGACCGGCAGCAGGTCCTCGTTGGCGTAGGGGCCGGTCGGTGCGGGGGCGCCCGGGGCGATTTCCACCCGGCCGTCGGCGAGGGTGACTTGGGTGGTCGGCGGTGGTGCCGTGGGAGCGGTATCGGTCATGGGCCGGGCCAATCAGGGGAGGCGGGACGGGAAAGGCCGTGCGGTGAGCCGATGGGGGGTGCGCTCGGGAGCGTCCTGGGCCCCCTTCCCGAGCCGCTGGGAAGGGGGAGTTCACAGGGGGTGGGGCAGCGTAGGTCAGCCGTTGACGGCCGGGATCACGTGGGATCCGTAGGCCTCGATCACGGCCTCCTGCGCGTCGTGCATGTCGTAGAGGGCGAACTGGTCCACGCCGAGCGCGCGCAGCGCCTCCAGCTTCTCGATGTGCTTCTCGACCGGGCCGATCAGGCAGAACCGGTCGACGATCTCGTCGGGCACGAACTGGGTGTCCGGGTTGCCGGCGCGGCCGTGGTGGGAGTAGTCGTAGCCCTCGCGGGCCTTGATGTAGTCGGTGAGTTCGTCGGGGACGGCGGCCGAGTGCTCGCCGTACTTGGAGACCAGGTCGGCCACGTGGTTGCCGACCATGCCGCCGAACCAGCGGCACTGCTCGCGCGCGTGGGCGAGCGCCTCGGGCGAGTCGTCCTCGGTGACGTACGCCGGTGCGGCCACGCAGATGGTCACCTCGGCGGAGTCCCGGCCCGCGGCGACGGCCGCGTCCTTCACGGCCTTGACCATGTACTCGGTGAGATAGAGGTCGGCCAGCTGGAGGATGAAGCCGTCCGCCTCCTCGCCGGTCATCTTCAGGGCCTTGGGGCCGTACGCGGCCATCCACACCGGCAGTTCGGCGCCCTGCTCGATCCACGGGAACCGGACGACGGTGCCGCCGCCGAGGTCGGCCTCCCGTCCGCTGCCGAGGTCCCGGATGACCTTCATGGCCTCGCTGATGCGGGCCAGGGTGTTGGGTTTGCGGCCGGCCACCCGCATCGCGGAGTCGCCGCGGCCGATGCCGCAGACCGTGCGGTTGCCGAACATGTCGTTGAGGGTGGCGAAGGTGGAGGCGGTGACCTCCCAGGTGCGGGTGCCCGGGTTGGTCACCATCGGCCCGACCTTCAGGGTCGTGGTGTTGGACAGGATCTGGCTGTAGATCACGAACGGTTCCTGCCACAGCACGGCGGAGTCGAAGGTCCAGCCGTACGTGAAGCCGTTCCGTTCCGCGCGCTTCATCAGGCTGATCACCCGCGAGGCCGGCGGGTCGGTCTGCAGGACGAGTCCGAAGTCCATCTGCGCCGCTCCTAGTTGAGGTACTGACAGGTGGAACGCGGGGTGAACACGCCGTGCCCGGCGTGGCCGGTGTACTCCCGCTCGGTGATGACCGGTTCGCCGCGCGAGAGGACCGTCTCGACCCGGCCGGTGGTGCGTTTGCCCTCGTAGGCCGAGTAGTCGACGTTCATGTGGTGCGTCTCGGCGGACATGACCTGCTCGGCGTGCGGGTCGTAGATGACGACGTCGGCGTCGGCGCCCGGCGCGATGGTGCCCTTCTTGGGGTAGAGGCCGAACATCCGGGCCGGGGTCGCGCAGGCGATCTCGATCCAGCGGCGGCGCGAGATGTGCCCGTCGACGACCGCCTGGTGGAGGAGGTCCATACGGTTCTCCACGCCCGGCAGGCCGTTGGGGATCTTGGAGAAGTCGCCGCGGCCGAGGTCCTTCTGGCCCGTGAAGCAGAAGGGGCAGTGGTCGGTGGAGACGACCTGGAGGTCGTTCGTGCGCAGGCCCCGCCACAGTGCGGCCTGGTGCTCCTTCGGCCTGAGCGGGGTGCTGCACACGTACTTCGCGCCCTCGAAGTCCGGTTCGGCGAGGTTGTCGGTGGACAGGAACAGGTACTGCGGGCAGGTCTCGCCGAAGACGTTCAGTCCCTCGTCGCGGGCCCGGGCCAGCTCGGCGACCGCCTCCGTCGCCGAGACGTGAACGACGTACAGGGGTGCGCCGGCCACCTGCGCGAGTTTGATGGCGCGGTGGGTGGCCTCCGCTTCCAGGAGGGCCTTGCGGACCTCCCCGTGGTAGCGCGGGTCGGTCTCCCCGCGCGCCAGCGCCTGCTCCACCAGCACGTCGATCGCGATGCCGTTCTCGGCGTGCATCATGATCAGGCCGCCGTTCTCGGCGGAGCGCTGCATGGCGCGCAGGATCTGGCCGTCGTCGCTGTAGAAGACGCCCGGATAGGCCATGAACTGCTTGAAGGAGGTGACGCCCTCCTCGACCAGGTGGTCCATCTCCTTGAGGGTGTGCTCGTTGACGTCGGAGACGATCATGTGGAAGCCGTAGTCGACGGCGCAGTTGCCGTCGGCCTTGGCGTGCCAGGCGTCGAGTCCCTCGCGCAGGCTGTGGCCGACGCTCTGCACGGCGAAGTCGATGATCGTGGTGGTGCCGCCCCAGGCGGCGGCGCGGGTGCCGGTCTCGAAGGTGTCGGAGGCGAAGGTGCCGCCGAAGGGCAGCTCCATGTGGGTGTGGGCGTCTACGCCGCCGGGGATGACGTACTTTCCGGTGGCGTCGATCGTGCGGTCTGCGGTGAATGTTTCGGCGGCGGGTGTCCCCGTGGCTGCGAGGGCGGCGATTCGGCCGTCCTCGATCAGGACGTCGGCGTGGATCTCGTCGGATGCGGTGATGACGAGGCCGCCGCGGATGACTGTACGGCTGCTCATGTCGTGATCGCTCCTCGCTGTGGGTCGGTGCGGGTCGTCAGTGGCTGATCGCGCAGTTCCCCGCGCCCCTGAGGGCACGTCCCCCACGGACGTCTCACGGTGCTGTCAGTGGTCCGTACGCGCCCGGTGCCCGGTCCCGGTAGAACTGCCAGCGGTCGCGGACCTCTCGGAGTTTGGCCATGTCCAGGTCGCGGACGACCAGTTCGGGCTCCTTGTCGCTCGCCACCTCGCCGACGAACTGGGCCTCCGGGTCCACGAAGTACGACGTGCCGTAGAAGTCGTTGTCGCCGTACTCCTCGACTCCGACCCGGTTGATCGCGCCGACGAAGTACTCGTTGGCCACGGCCGCCGCCGGCTGCTCCAGCTGCCAGAGGTAGCCGGACAGGCCGCGGGAGGTGGCCGACGGGTTGAAGACGATCTCGGCACCCGCGAGGCCCAGGGCGCGCCAGCCCTCGGGGAAGTGGCGGTCGTAGCAGATGTAGACGCCGACCTTGCCGACGGCCGTGTCGAAGACGGGCCAGCCGGAGTTGCCGGGACGGAAGTAGAACTTCTCCCAGAAGCCCCTGACCTGGGGGATGTGGGTCTTGCGGTACTTGCCGAGGTAGGAGCCGTCCGCGTCGATGACGGCGGCGGTGTTGTAGAGGACGCCGGGCTGCTCCTCCTCGTACATCGGCAGCACCAGGACGATGCCGTGTTCCTCGGCGAGTGCCTGGAAGCGCCGGACGATGGGGCCCTCGGGGATCTGCTCGGCGTACTCGTAGAAGGCCGGGTCCTGGACCTGGCAGAAGTACGGCCCGTAGAACAGCTCCTGGAAGCACAGGACTCGAGCGCCCTGAGCGGCCGCGTCGCGGACCGCCTGCTCGTGGACCTGGATCATCGATTCCTTGTCGCCCGTCCAGGCGGTCTGGAAGACGGCGGCACGGATCACTTGGCTCATCGGGACCTCCGGTCGCTCGGTGTGCCGTGAGCCTAGGAAGTCGCGCGGTCGTCTTTGAGTTGCAGCGTGTCACGTCCGAGGGCGTGCGGCGTGCCACCGTGTCACTCTTTCGGGGTCCCATGTTTCACCGCCGTTTTCCCAGGTGGTCGCGTGTTTCACTGCTGTTGCGCGTCGTGCGCGAGGAGTGCGATGTGCACCGAGGCGGCCTGCTCGAAGTCGTCGAGGTCCACCCCGAGCCGGACCTGTATGGCCTCCAGGCGGCGGTAGAGGGCGGGCCGGGAGACGTGGTGGAGCTGGGCCGTGCGGGACTTGTTGCGGCCGGTGGCCAGGTAGGTGCGCAGGACGGACAGCAGGTCCTCGTCACTCTCGCGCAGCAGCCCGTCCAGCTCCCGCTCCGCGAAGGACTGCACGTGCGGGTCGTCGCGCAGCAGCCGGATCAGGCCCCGCAGGTGGACGTCCTTCAGGCGTACCACCGGTGGGAGGTCGAGGACGGCGGAGGAGTCGGCCACGGCGTCCGACACGTGCTGCGCCTCGCGCAGTCCGGTGGGCACGTCGTCCCAGGCGGCGCGCGGTTCCGCCGCGGCGACGACCGTGTGGTCCGGGCCGGACTCGGTGCGCAGCCGGGTCGCGAAGTGCGCGGCGAGGGCGCCCGCGTCCTGGTCCCGGGGGACGCTCAGCAGCACGGCGGTGGCCCCGTCGGCCAGTTCGGCGACCAGTCCGGGCAGGCCCAGCAGCCGCAGGAGGCGTTCGAGCCGGGCGGGGTCGCCGTCGCGGACGACCAGCGGCACGAAGGTGCGCCGGTTGACGGGCAGCCCGGCGGCGCGGGCCCGGGGCAGCAGTTGCCGTGCCGGTACGACGCCGCTGACCAGGTCGGTCAGCAGCCCCTGCGCGGACTGCTCCTCCCAGGAGCAGGTGGCGCCGCCGCCGAGCATGCGGTGCAGGACGAGGGCCTCGGCGGCGCGGTCGGCCAGCAGCCGTCCGGTGGCGGTGTCGCCGCGGTAGCCGCACAGCACGATCCGGCCCCAGCGTTCCCCGCGTCCGCCCAGTTCGGCCCGGATCCAGCCGTCACCCTCGGTGCCGCCGGCCTGCCGCGCGATGCGCTCCCAGTCGCGCAGCACGTCGTCCACCGCGGGCCGCTCCCCCGCCGTGCCGAGGACACGGTGGGCGAGGTTGGTGACGACGACCGGGCAGGCGCTGTGCCGGGCGACCTCGTCGAGCAGGCGTTGCAGCGGGGCGCCGGCGGTGATGAGGGCGGTGAGTTCGGTGCGGACGGCCTCGGAGAGGCTGACGGCGGCGAACTTGCGCCGCACGAGCCGCGACTGGACCTCCTCGGTCAGGTCGGCGAAGGGGAAGGGACGGTGCAGGACGACCATCGGCAGTCCGCAGCGCTCGGCCGCCCTGCGCATCACGTCCGGGGCCGCGGGGAAGGCACGGCCGAGTCCGAGGACGACGGCGGCGGCCTCGGCGCGGTGCAGGGAGCGGACGTATTCGGCCTGTTTCTCCTCGTCGCCGGCGAGCAGCACGCCGGTGGTGAGGACCATCTCGCCGCCGCTGAGCATCACACCGACGTCGGCGGCCTCGGCGACGTGCACCCAGCGCACGAGCCGGTCGAGATGGCCCGCGCCGGCCACCACCTCGGGCTCCCCGGCCAGTACCCGCTCCAGGGTGAGGACCTGCCGCACCGACAGGGCGGGCTCCAGGGAATCCAGGGTGATGGTCATGGCGGGTCCCTTGCTCAGTGCACTGCTACTGGATGCTCCTCAGAGCGTTCTCGAGGATCGCGGCGCCCTCCTCGGCCTCCGCGACGTTGAGGGACAGCGGCGGGGCGACGCGCAGCGAACTGGTGTTGTGGCCGCCGCCCTTGCCGATCAGCAAGCCTCCCGCGCGGGCCGCCTCCAGGACGGCCGCCGCGGTCTGCGGATCGGCTTCGTCGGTCCCGGGTTTGGTGACCTCGATGCCGATCATCAGCCCCCGGCCGCGCACCTCTCGTACGGCCGGCACGTGCGCGGCGACGGCCCGCAGCCGCTCGATGAGCAGTCCGCCGACGCGCCGGGCGTTGCCCTGGAGGTCGTGTTCCAGCAGGTAGTTGAGGTTGGCGAGGCCCGCCGCCATGGTGATCTGGGTGCCGCCGAAGGCCAGCAGCGCTCCCTCACCGCGACGCGGATGAACGGGGCCGGTTACGACGTGCGCATGGAGCTCGCCGGGGAGCGCGACCAGATCGTGGTCGGCC
>NZ_JBEOXI010000051.1:0-41405 GCF_040296465.1 Streptomyces sp. NPDC002130 | reverse complement strand
TCCAGTTCGGATGTCCAGTACTTGAGACACCCACCCTAGTCGGCCGACCCACGTTTTCAACACCCCCGCTCCCTTCGATCGTGCGGAATTCGCAGGAGCAGGGGACTCAAACAACGAATTTCATCGATCCAGGCTTGCGGAAGTGTCGAGACCTCGTGCACAGTGACCTCGTGGCCAGTCGAAGCGCAGAACAGAAGGGCTCGCGGGAGTCCCGCGAGCCCTCCCGCGAGTCCAGGAACGGCAGCTCGCCCCAGCTGGACCCCGTCTCCCTCGCCATCATCGAGCAGCTCCAGGAGGACGGCCGCCGGCCGTACGCCGCCATCGGCAAGGCCGTGGGCCTGTCGGAGGCGGCCGTGCGCCAGCGCGTCCAGAAGCTGCTCGACCAGGGCGTGATGCAGATCGTCGCCGTCACGGACCCGCTCACCGTGGGCTTCCGCAGACAGGCGATGGTCGGCGTCAACGTCGAGGGCGACGTGGAGGCGGTCGCGGACGCGCTGTCGGCCATGTCCGAATGCGAGTACGTGGTGATGACCGCAGGCTCCTTCGACCTGATGGTGGAGATCGTCTGCGAGGACGACGACCACCTCCTCGACGTCATCAACAAACGCATCCGGGCCGTGCCCGGAGTGCGCTCCACCGAGAGCTTCGTCTACCTCAAGCTCAAGAAGCAGACCTACATGTGGGGAACCCGATAACCGTGAGGACCCGATAGCCGTGAGCAAGGACCTCTCCCAGTCCGCGTACGACCACCTGTGGATGCACTTCACGCGCATGTCGTCGTACGAGAAGGCCCCCGTCCCCACCATCGTCCGGGGCGAGGGCACGTACATCTACGACGACAAGGGCAAGCGCTACCTGGACGGCCTGGCCGGCCTCTTCGTGGTGCAGGCCGGGCACGGCCGGGTCGAGCTCGCCGAGACCGCCTTCAAGCAGGCGCAGGAGCTGGCGTTCTTCCCGGTGTGGTCCTACGCCCACCCCAAGGCCGTCGAGCTGGCCGAGCGCCTGGCCGGGCACGCGCCGGGCGACCTGAACAAGGTCTTCTTCACCACCGGCGGCGGTGAGGCGGTGGAGACCGCCTGGAAGCTCGCCAAGCAGTACTTCAAGCTCACCGGCAAGCCCACCAAGCACAAGGTCATCTCCCGCGCGGTCGCCTACCACGGCACCCCGCAGGGCGCCTTGTCCATCACCGGACTGCCGGCCCTGAAGGCCCCCTTCGAGCCGCTGGTCCCGGGCGCCCACAAGGTCCCGAACACCAACATCTACCGCGCCCCGATCCACGGTGACGACCCGGAGGCCTACGGCCGCTGGGCCGCCGACCAGATCGAGCAGCAGATCCTCTTCGAGGGCCCGGACACGGTCGCCGCAGTCTTCCTGGAGCCGGTGCAGAACGCGGGCGGCTGCTTCCCGCCCCCGCCCGGCTACTTCCAGCGGGTCCGCGAGATCTGCGACCAGTACGACGTGCTGCTCGTCTCGGACGAGGTCATCTGCGCCTTCGGCCGCCTGGGCACGTACTTCGCCTGCGACAAGTTCGACTACGTACCGGACATGATCACCTGCGCCAAGGGCATGACCTCGGGCTACTCCCCGATCGGCGCCTGCATCATCTCCGACCGCCTGGCCGAGCCGTTCTACAAGGGCGACAACACCTTCCTGCACGGCTACACCTTCGGCGGCCACCCGGTCTCCGCGGCCGTGGGCCTGGCCAACCTCGACCTGTTCGAGCGCGAGAACCTCAACCAGCACGTCCTGGACAACGAGGGCAACTTCCGCGCCACCCTGGAGAAGCTCCACGACCTGCCGATCGTCGGCGACGTCCGCGGCAACGGCTTCTTCTACGGCATCGAGCTGGTGAAGGACAAGCACACCAAGGAGTCCTTCGACGACGAGGAGACCGAGCGCGTCCTGTACGGCTTCCTGTCCAAGGCCCTGTACGACAACGGCCTGTACTGCCGCGCCGACGACCGCGGCGACCCGGTCGTCCAGCTCGCCCCGCCGCTGATCTCCGACCAGTCGACGTTCGACGAGATCGAGCAGATCCTGCGCGCCACCCTCACGGAGGCGTGGACGAAGCTCTGACGTCCGTCGCTCCGATCGTCTGCCTGGATGATCAACACCGGCCCCGGTGCCGCCCGTTCGAGTGAGAAACGGCGGCCCGGGGCCGCGTGCTGTCCGGCGCCGAGCCGCCTTCTGCCTAGCGTGCCCAGTGACCGATCGGCCCTGCCTTCGTTCCCCCGCACGGGGGATGGCACGGGAACTACGGATCTGAACCGAGGTGTACGCGCATGGAGGCCCCGCCGGACAACGACGTGCTATGGGCACGCGCCCTGCACTTCCAGCACGACGACGGCTCGCCCGCGCTCTGCGGCGTCTCGCTCGGCGTGCGCGAGGGCGAGATCCTCGCCCTGAGCGGCCCGCGCGGCAGTGGCAAGACGACGCTGCTGCGGTGCCTGTCCGGCCTGGTGCCCGTGCGGCGCGGCGAGGTCTGGTTCAACAGCGTGCCCGTGCACACCATGGGCCCCCTCACCCGCGAGCGGCTGCGCCGCGACCGCTTCGGCTGGATCGACCCGGCCCCCTCCCTGGTTCCGGAACTCAACGCCTGGGAGAACACCGCCCTGCCGCTGATGCTGCGCGGCACCAGCCGGCGCCGTGCCAAGAAGGCGGCCCTGGAGTGGCTGGAGCGCCTGGACATCGGCGACAGCGCCCGCAAACGGCCCCACCAGCTGGTGCAGGCCGAGCGGCAGCGGGTCTGCATCGCCCGCGCCCTGGCCCCCGCACCGTCGGTGCTGTTCGCCGACGAGCCCACGGCGCCCCTGCACCGTGCCGACCGTGCCCAGGTGCTGCGCACCCTCACCACGGCGGCCCGCTCCCACCGCATCACCGTCGTCCTGGCCACCCACGACGCGGAGACCGCGGCCCTCGCCGACCGCACGGTGTCCCTGCTCGACGGTCGCCGCGTACAGACGGTGCACCTCCCGCCGGTCGCCGAGACCAGCGAGCCGGAAGGCCGGGCCGCGTGCTCGCTCTCCGTCTGACCCGCGGCGCCCACCCGGCCGTCCAGCTGCGCCGTCTCCTGGTCGCGGCCGCCTCGGCGGGCACGGGCTTCCTGCTGCTCTGCGCCCTCGGCTACGCGCTGGGCCACCCCGGCGCCCCCGGTTCCGCCGCGCTGCGGCTGGCCTGGTGCGCGGCCCCGCTGGCCGCCACGGTGTACTTCGCGGTCGCGGTCGCCCGTACCGACCCCGGCACCAAGCCCCGCGCCGCTCTCTCGGCGATCGGCCTCGGCCCGGTGCGCATGATGGCCGTCTCGGCGACGACGACGGCCCTGTCCTGCACGCTCGGCTCGATGCTGGCCCTGCTCGTCTTCCTGCATCTGCGGGGCGACCTGACGGGCATGCCCTTCGACGGCGCAGCCGCCGAGTCCCTCGCCGCGGGCCGGCCCCTGCCGCTGCCGGCCGCCCTGACCCTGCTGGCACTCCTGCCCGTCGGCGCGTCGGTGGCGGTGGCCCTGGTCCTGCGGCCGCGCGAGGCGGGACCGACCGGCCCCAAGGCGGCCCGGACGTACGGCCGCTTCGGCGCGTACCGGCGCACCAGCACACGCGAGACGTTCGGGGCGTACGGCAGGTTCGGCCGGCAGATCGTCCGGCCCACGGACGGGCCCGCCGCCGAGCCCGCCGCGAGGAGCGGCCCCCCGGCGGCCCGGACGAGCGAGTCGGCCTCGGCGGCGGTCACGCACCCCGGCGGGACGGTGAGCGCGGTCGCGGACCCCGCCCGGCCGCAGGCGGTGCACCCGGGCGCCACGGCCCCGCCCTCACCGGAAGCCCCCGCGAGCACCGCCCCGGCGGGCCCGGTGCACCCGGCCTCACCGGAAGCCGCCGCCGTCCCGGCCGGCTCGACGCACCCGGGCACCACCTACCCGGCCGCCCGGGAACCCGCTGCCGCGAGCACCGTCCCGGCCGGCGATCCCGCCCAGTGGCTCAGCCCCCGCGCTGCGGAGCCGGACGCGGCAGGCGCCATCAGCCCCGCCGGAGCCCTGGCGAGGCACCCGGGCCCACCTGCCACGCCCCCCGGCGCCCCCGACGACTTCACCGCCCCCGACGCGGCCCTGCCGGACACCATCGCCGCCCCCTCCGGTCTCCCCTGGGGCATCACCGTGCTGGCCGCGGGCCTGGCGGTGGAGACCTACACGAGCCGTACCGCCCCCACGCCCCCCGACCTGTCCTTCTCCGGTGCCTCCCCCGGCGTGATGGCGGGCTGGGCGCTGGCCGTCGTCGGCCTGGCCCTGGCCGGTCCGGGCCTGACGCACCTGTGCGGACGGCTGCTCCAGTCGGCCCGCCCGGGCGCCCGGCGGCTCCTGGCCGGCCGCATCCTCATGGCGGAGTCCGTCCGCATCGGTCGCCCCCTGGGCGTCGTCAGCGCGGTCCTGTCCGCCGCGTGGGCCATGGCTCTGCTGCACGCCCCGGACGGACTCGCGCTCGGTCCGCTCACCACCCTCGGCGTGCTCCTCGTGACCGGCTGCACCACGGCGACGCTCCTGACGGCCGCCGTCGAGGCCCGTCAGGCCCGCGCCGGCACCACCGCCGCGCTGCTGCGTCTCGGCGCCCCCGCCACGATGCTGCGCAGCGCCGCCGCCCTGCGCGCGGGCGCCCTGCTCGCCCTGTTCGGTCCCCTCACCCTGACGGTCGCGGAACTGGCGGCGCTGCCCCTGGCGCGCTGAGGCCGCGCCCCGCCGGAAGTCGTACGAAAAAAATCTCCGTACGGCGATGAGTTCCGGACCGGCGCCCGGTCTATCCCCGCGTAACGACACGGACTTGATGGGAGAGACCTCGCATGTACCAGCAGATGATCTTCGTGAACCTGTGCACCGGCGACCTCGGCGCCTCGAAGAAGTTCTTCACGGAGCTGGGCTTCACGATCAACGAGCAGTTCAGCGACGACACGACCGCCTCGGTCGTGATCAGCGACACCATCGTGGTCATGGTGCACACCAAGGAGAAGTACCTCCAGTTCACCAAGAAGGAGATCGCGGACTCGACGAAGACCAGCGAGGTGCTGGTCGCGCTGAGCTCCGAGAGCCGCGAGAAGGTCGACGAGCTGGTCGAGAAGGCGGTCGCGGCGGGCGGTTCGGTCTCGGGCGAGACCCAGGACCACGGCTTCATGTACGGCCGCGCCTTCGACGACGTGGACGGCCACACCTTCGAGGTCGTGTGGATGGACCCGGCGGCCGTCCAGGGCTGACGGCCGCTGTGCCAGCATGGGCGCGTGCAGACGATGCCCGCCCATGCGGCCCACCACGACGACCGTGAGATAGAGAGCCTCGAGGAGTTCGACGCGACCGTCTCGGCGCGCGGCACCCTCGCCGGATACCGCGTCCAAGCGGTCGACCTGACGGACCGTACGCGCGAACTGCTCACCAACGACACGGCGGGCGCGGTCTTCCTCGGCTGCCCGATGCGCGAGGACGCGGCCGCGAAGATCCGCGGCGACGGCGCCCTGGTCTTCCCTCCTGTCCCGGGCCTGCCGTTCGACCCGTACCGCGGCCTGGTCTACTCGCCGGACGAACTCTTCACGTCGCTGGCCGACGGCTACGAGGCCACGCCCGACGCCCTCGCCTACACCTGGTTCCAGCGCACGAAGGCGGACCGCGACATCCACGCGTCCATGCTGCGCTCGATCCACGACGACTCCGTCTCGGACGCGCTCGACGAACTCCTGTCCGGAGCCCGGGTCGTGGGCGTCATGGGCGGTCACGCGATGGCCCGCGGCACCGAGGAGTACGCGGGCGCCGCACGGCTCGGCCGGGAGCTGGCCCGGGCCGGCTTCACGATCGCGACCGGCGGCGGCCCGGGCGCCATGGAGGCGGCGAACCTCGGCGCCTACGCCGCCCCCTTCGACGACACGATGCTCACCGAGTCCCTGGAACTCCTCGGCAAGGCACCGCACTTCACCCCGTCGATCACCCAGTGGGCCGCGGCCGCCTTCGAGATCCGCACCCGCTGGCCCCAGGGCGGCCGTTCGGTCGGCATCCCGACCTGGTTCTACGGCCACGAGCCGCCGAACGCCTTCGCCTCCCACATCGCCAAGTACTTCGCCAACGCCACCCGTGAGGACGGCCTGCTGGCCCGGTCGAACGCGGGTGTGGTGTTCCTGCCGGGCGCCGCCGGAACCGTGCAGGAGATCTTCGACAACGCGACGCCCAACTACTACGAGTCGCGCGGCGAACCGACGCCGATGGTGCTGGTCAACCGCGTGCACTGGACGGAGAAGCTGCCCGCGTGGCCGCTGCTCCGGTCGCTGGCGGCAGGGCGCTCGATGGAGGCGCGGATCGCGCTGGTGGAGCGGATCGAGGAGGCGCCCGAGGCGTTGAAACGTCTCGGCGGTTAATAAGAAGGCAAAGCAAGTGCTTGCAGGCTGCATATGCGTTGACACTACTTATGCGGCGCTTATAGACCTGTGAGTCTCACGGTAGTGCTGACGCCCAGTCAACACTGCCCCAGCCCCCCGCATTAGCAATCCTGTAAAGGACAAACGTGGCAGTTCTGTCCGTATCCCGCCGCGCACGCGCCGTGCGCATCCTCGGTGTCGTCTCCGCCTCGGCCGCGCTCGCGCTCGGCACCGCCGGCAACGCGCTCGCCTGCGACATCAGCGAGTTCTCCGCCGAGGCGAAGTGCGATGGCGACAAGGGCGTCATCACCGTCACCGACGTGGACCCGGCCGGCATCCCGGCGACGGTCACCGTGTACCTGCAGAACAACGGCGCCGACGCCAAGAAGGTCGGCGAGCAGGTCGTCAAGGGCTCACGTGAAGGCACCACCATCACCTTCGCCGACGACTGGAAGCCGAACGCCGAGTACCGCATCCACGTCAAGGCCTCCTCGTACGTCGACGCGGACATCAAGCCGAACCTCGTCACCCCGGCCACGGCCTGCAAGAAGGAGGAGGAGCCCCCGGCTTCGACTCCCCCGGCGACTCCGACCCCGTCGGCGTCCCCGTCGAAGCCGGCCGAGGAGAGCGAGAGCCCGGCTCCGGAGCCGTCGGAGAGCCAGAGCAGCTCGCCGGCGGGCAACGCGCCCGCCCCGGCCGGTGACTCCAACCTCGCCGAGACCGGTGCCGACTCCAACACCGGCCTCATCGCCGGCATCGCGGCGGCCCTGGTCGTCGTCGGTGGCGGTGCGGTGTTCTTCGGCATGCGCCGCCGCGGAGCGAGCAGCGACAGCTGACACCCGCGCAGACCGTGACGTGGCCCGTCCCCCGACCCGGGGGGGCGGGCCACGTCCCGTCTCACCCGAACGTCGCCCGCTCCAGCCAGAACTCCAGCAGCTCCCGCTCGCCCAGCACCTCCACCTCCGGCGCATCCAGCGGAAGTCGGCGGTAGAACGCCAGCAGGACGGAGGTGAGCGGCCCGCGCAGGGCCACGTCCGCCTTCCGGTGACCCCGACGCCAGGCGACGCCGTCCTCCGTGAGTTCCACGAGCCACTCGGCGTTCAGCTCCGGCCCCGTGTCGGTGGCGTGGAGGTGGATGCCGCGGCCGGCGCCCCGCAAGTCCCTCACCGCGTCGTGCGGCACCGTCCGCTGCACGTACGCCACGATCTGCAGCCACTCGTCGATCGCGTCGGCGGCCACCTCGGGCGCGACCTCGTAGGGCAGCCCGACGGCCAGCGTGGCGTCCGCGCGGTGCACGGTGATCTCGTGTGTCACCCGACGGGCCCAGAACCCGGCGTCGCGGATCCCTGCCCAGCCCCACACCTCCGTATCGGGGCCCGCCTCCCGCAGCGTGGCGACGACCTGCTTCCCCGCCTCCGCCAGCCAGGCGTCCAGCACGAGGGCATCCCCCCGCGCCTCGGGCCCGGCCGCACCCGGCACCCGCTCCTCCGGCACCTCCTCCTCGGCCCGGGTGCGCACCATGAGCTCCACCCAGCGCAGAGCGCCTCCCATGTGCCGTACGAGGTCCTCCAGCGACCACTCCGGGCAGGTCGGCACCGTGGCGGACAGGTCGGCACCGGAGGTGACCACGGACCTCAACAAACTTACCTGATCGGCGATTTCGTCGCAGTAGCGGTCGTGCGTGAGTGGCGTCATGCCTCGCACCCTAGGGCGGGGGCGATCAGTCGAGCACCACGATTTCGGCCGCGTCCAACTCCACGCCCACCTCGTCCCCCACCCCAGGCGCCGCCCGCAGCGCGCACGCCGCCTCCAGGCGCGGGGCGTCCCGGGGCTGGAGGTGGAGGGCGACATGGGTGCCCTTGAAGGTGCGTGCGGTCACCGTGCAGCGCAGGCCCGTGTCGGCGGGTACCAGGCGCACCCCGGCGGGCCGCACCAGCAGGGTGCGGATGCCCTGCGGGGCGCGCTCCGGCACCGGCACCTTGCCCCAGGGCGTGTCCGCGGCCTCCGCCCCGACCGTGGCCTCGACCACGTTCTCGAACCCGAGGAAGCGGGCGACGAACGCGTCGGCGGGATGCTGCCACACCTCAAGAGGAGTACCGGACTGGGCGATCCGCCCGTCCCGCATCACCACGACCCGGTCGGCCAGCGCGAAGGCCTCCCCCTGGTCGTGCGTCACGGCGAGCACGGTCGTCCCCAACCGGCCGAACAGTTGCTTCAGTTCGACGACCAGCCGTTCCCGCAGCGACCGGTCGAGCTGTCCCAGCGGCTCGTCCAGCATCAGCAGCCGGGGGTTCGGCGCGAGAGCCCGGGCCAGCGCCACCCGCTGCTGCTCGCCGCCGGACAGCCCGGCGACGGCCCGGCGGCCCGCGCCCGGCAGCCCCACGAGGTCCAGCAACTCCTTTACTCGTTCGGCCTGTTGCCGCTTCGGCTCGCCGTGCATCCGCAGCCCGAACGCCACGTTGCCGGCCACGTCCCGCTGCGGGAACAGCTGGTGGTCCTGGAACATCAACCCGACCCCTCGCCGGTGCGCGGGCACGCCCGCGTGGTCACGGCCGTCGAGCACCACCCGCCCGGAGTCGAGGGGTTGCAGCCCGGCCACCGCCCGCAGCAGGGTCGACTTGCCGCTGCCGCTGGGCCCGAGCACGCACACGATCTCGTGCTCGGCGACCTCCAGATCGACGGCGTCCAGCACGGCACGCCCGCCGAAGCGGACCGTCGCGCCCTGCAGGGCAAGCAGCATCAGAACTCCCCCGTCCGGTCCGTGCGGAGCCTCTCCAGCACCAGCAGGGCCACCGCGCACACCACCATCAGAATCGTCGAAAGGGCCATCGCCTGGCCGTAGTTGAGGTCGCCGGGCCGCCCGAGCAGCCGGGCCACCGCCACCGGCAGGGTCGGCCGGTCGGGCCGGGCGATGAACACCGTCGCGCCGAACTCCCCGAGGGACACGGCGAAGGCGAACCCGGCCGCGATCAGCAGCGCCCGCCGCACCATCGGCAGGTCCACCTCCCGCCACACCCGCCAGGGCGAGGCACCGAGCACCGAGGCCGCCTCCCGCAGACGCACGTCCACCGCCCGCAGCACGGGCAGCATCGTCCGCACCACGAAGGGCACCCCGACCAGGGCCTGTGCGAGCGGCACCAGGATCCAGGAGGACCTGAGATCCAGCGGCGGCTCGTCGAGGGAGATCAGGAACCCGAAGCCGACGGTCACCGCGGACACCCCGAGCGGCAGCATCAGCAGAGCGTCGAAGCCGCGCACGAACCGCCCGGCGTCCCGGCGGGTGAGCGCGACCGCGGCGAGGCCGCCGATCACCACCGCGATGAGCGTGGCGGCGACGGCGTACGACAGGGAGTTGCCGATCGCCTCGATCGGCGGGACCAGGAACACTCCCCCGTCCTCGCGGGTCAGCGCCCGGTAGTAGCCGAAGCCCGGCGCGCCCAGGGACCGCTGCACGAGCACCGCGAGCGGCAGCACGAGCAGGACGGCGACGGTGACGAGCACCCCGCCGAGCAGCGCCCACTGCCCGGCGCCACGCGGCCGGCGCGCGGTCACGGAGGCGTCCACCAGCCGTAGCGCGGTCTCCCGCCGCCGCACGGTCCAGGCGTGCAGGGCGAGGATCGCGCCCACGGCGACGAACTGGATGAGGGTCAGCACGGCCGCCGTGGACAGGTCGAAGATCTCCGAGGTCTGCCGGTAGATCTCCACCTCCAGGGTGGAGAAGGTGGGCCCGCCGAGGATCTGCACGACACCGAAGGAGGTGAAGGTGAACAGGAAGACCATCAGCGCGGCGGCGGCCACGGCCGGGGCGAGCGCGGGCAGCGTGACCTGCCGCCAGGCCTTCATCGGCGACGCCCCGAGCATGCGCGCGGCCTCTTCCTGCCGCGGGTCGAGCTGCGCCCAGAGCCCGCCGACCGTCCTGACGACGACCGCGTAGTTGAAGAAGACGTGCGCGAGCAGGATCGCCCATACGGTGGTGTCCAGCCGTACGCCCCACAGCTCGTCGAGCAGCCCGCCCCGCCCGACGAGCGCCAGGAACGCCGTACCGACGACGACCGTCGGCAGCACGAACGGAACGGTCACGACCGCCCGCAGGACCTGCTTGCCGGGGAAGTCGAAGCGGGCGAAGACGTACGCGCCGGGGAGTGCGACGAGCAGCGTGAGCGCGGTGGAGACCACCGCCTGCCAGGTGGTGAACCACAGCACGTGCCGGACGTCGGACTGCGCCAGCACCTCCCCGAGCCGTGCGAGGTGCCAGGCCCCGTCGGTCTTGAGGCCGCGCGCGACGATCGCCGCGACGGGGTAGGCGAAGAAGACCGCGAAGAACGCGACGGGCACGGCCAGCAGACCGAGCCGCGCCGCCGCGCCCCGCCTGCGCGCGGTTACTTCAGTACGAGTGAGGTCCACGACTTGACCCACTGGTCACGGTGGTCGGCGATCTGCGCCGGGGCCATGGTCTCGGGGTCCTTCGCCTGCGGTCCGTACTTGACGAACTCCGGCGGCACCTGGGCGCCCTCGGTCACCGGGTACACGAACATGTTGAGCGGCATGTCCTCCTGGAACCTCTGGCTGATGAGGAAGTCGAGGAGGGCCTTGCCACCCTTGGTGTTCTTGGCGTTGCTGAGCAGCCCCGCGTACTCGACCTGCCGGAAGCAGGTGCCCTCGACGACACCGGTCGGCGCCGTGCTCGGCTTGGGGTCGGCGAAGACGACCTCGGCGGGCGGCGAGGAGGCGTACGACACGACGAGCGGCCGGTCGCCCTTGGCCTTCTTGCCGCCGGCCGACCCGGAGAACTCCTCGTTGTAGGCCTGCTCCCAGCCGTCGACGACCTTCACGCCGTTGGCCTTGAGCTTCATCCAGTAGCCCTTCCACCCGTCGTCGCCGTACTTCGCGGCCGTGCCGAGCAGGAAGCCGAGGCCGGGCGAGGACGAGGAGGCGTTCTCGGTGACGAGCAGGTCCTTGTACGCGGGCTTGACCAGGTCGTGGAAACTCCGCGGCGGCGCCAGCTTGTGATCGGCGAAGTACTTCTTGTCGTAGTTGACGCAGATGTCGCCGGTGTCGATGGGCGTGACCCGGTGCTTGTCCCGGTCGACGCGGTACTCGGCCTTGATCCGCTCGGACCCCTTCGCCTCGTACGACTGGAAGAGGCCGTTGTCGAGGGCGCGGGACAGCAGGGTGTTGTCGACGCCGAAGAAGACGTCGCCCTGCGGGTTGCCCTTGGTGAGGATGGCCTTGTTCACGGCCTGCCCGGCGTCGCCGTCCTTCAGGACGTTCACCTTGTAGCCGGACTGCTTCTCGAAGGCCGCGATGACGTCCTTGGACGCGGCCCACGAGTCGTGACTGACGAGCGTCACGGTCTTGGAGTCGCCGGACCCCTGGCCGCCGTCGGACGACCCGCACGCGGCCAGTGCGCCGGCCATGCCGAGCCCGACGACCGCCGCCGTCAGCCGCTTGATGTTGTTACTCACTGGATTCCTCCTGGAGTGACCAGGAGAAGACGCGGCCCCGCCCGGGACTTCCGGGGTCCCGGGCAGGGCGCAACAGCTCGAGTGGTGACCGATCTCCCTACCCAGAATGACCTGGGCCAGGTTCGGAGGGTCTGCGGCCGTGTGCCGCACTCTCAGCGCTGTGGCGCTCCCCTGTCGGAATATGCAGATGTTCTTACGGCGGTCAGACTACCGTTCGGTGGCCGCGAGCTGACCACACGCCCCGTCGATCTCCTGACCACGGGTGTCCCGGATCGTCACCGGCACACCATGGGCGGCGATGGCCTCCACGAAGGCCTTCTCGTCCTCGGGCCGCGAGGCGGTCCACTTCGACCCCGGCGTCGGGTTCAGCGGGATGAGATTGACATGCACGGGCTTGCCCTTGAGCAGCCGCCCGAGCCGGTCACCGCGCCAGGCCTGGTCGTTGATGTCCCGGATCAGCGCGTACTCGATGGACAGCCGGCGCCCGGACTTGGCGCTGTACTCGAAACCGGCGTCCAGCACCTCGCGGACCTTCCAGCGCGTGTTCACGGGTACGAGGGTGTCGCGCAGCTCGTCGTCGGGCGCGTGCAACGAGATGGCCAGGCGGCACTTGAAGCCCTCGTCGGCGAACCGGTGGATGGCGGGGACGAGGCCGACGGTGGAGACGGTGATGCCGCGCTGGGACAGGCCGAGGCCATCGGGCTCGGGGTCGGTGAGCCGCCGGATGGATCCGATGACCCGGTTGTAGTTGGCGAGCGGCTCGCCCATGCCCATGAAGACGATGTTGCTGAGCCGAGCCGGGCCGCCGGGGACCTCCCCGTCCCGCAGCGCCCGCATCCCGTCCACGATCTGATGGACGATCTCGGCGGTGGACAGATTCCGGTCGAGACCCGCCTGCCCGGTCGCGCAGAACGGGCAGTTCATCCCGCACCCGGCCTGGGAGCTGATGCACATGGTCACCCGGTCCGGATAGCGCATCAGCACGGACTCGACGAGCGTCCCGTCGAACAGCCGCCACAGTGTCTTGCGAGTGGTGCCCTGGTCGGTCGACAGATGCCGAACGACGGTCATCAGCTCGGGCAGCAGGGCTTCCTGCAGCCGCCCCCGGGCACCGGCCGGGATGTCGGTCCACTGCTCCGGATCATGCGCGTACCGCGCGAAGTAGTGCTGCGAGAGCTGCTTGGCACGAAACGGCTTCTCCCCGACCGCGACAACGGCCTCCTTGCGCTCGGCAGGAGTGAGATCGGCAAGATGCCGCGGCGGCTTCTTGGCTCCGCGGGGGGCGACGAAAGTGAGTTCTCCGGGCTTCGGCATAACCCTCCTAGTGTCGCAGATCCATTTGGGTGACCCGCAGCTGTCGTCAGTAGTCGTCACCGGTCGCCGCCGAGCGCCCTCGGACGGCCCAGAGACGACCCAGGTTCGATCACGCGTCGGCTCCCTGCCACTCGTCCAGCCGGACCCTGACCTGGTGGCTGCGGTCGTCGTGCCAGTAGACCTCACCTCTGACCAAGGTCCCGAGGGACGGAAGCTCCATCCCCAGCGGCATGCGCGTGATATGCGGTTACAGGGCGAACGGCTCGTAGGACATGGCTCGGTCGACGACCTTCTCCGCCGTCAAGTGCGGGTCGTTGTCCCAGAAGACGTAGTCGCTGATGTGTGGGCAGCCAAGCCCACGCACGAGTCCCGTGAGGATGTCGTCGGCTTCGGCCTCATCGGCGTAGTCGGCGTTCATGAGCCGCTGGACGAGGTGGATCGCTTCAGCTCGATTCATGCTGCGGGGAGTGGTCACGCTGCCTCGGTGCCGGGTGTGTGGCCGCGCTCCGAGGACTTTCCCAGTCTTATCGAAGAGGGGCCTGCTGGAATGACGCCCGCCTGTAAGGATTGAGCGGATCATCCTACTAAACGAGGGGCGAGCATGCTCGTGCTCATACTGTCAGTCGTCGTTTCGCTCATCATCGGCGGCTGCGTCTGCGTCTACTGGGCGGCCCGGGGCGACGCCCCCCGCTGGGCACGTGGGGTGGCCAAGGCGACGCTGCTCGGCAGCGAACTGGCCCGCAGCGCGAGCCGAAAGTCCCACACCCAGCAAGGCGGCGGGGACGACTAGGGTCTGTCCGGGAAACTGAGCCCCGCGGTTCTCGTATCCGGTCGGCTGAGGCCGTCGCCGCCGAGCAGGTCGAGGATGTGGGGCCACGCAGCCTCGCCCAGGAGTGCGTCGGCCTGGGCGGTGCCCCCGTACGCGAAACGCGTGGACCCCGGCGCAAGGCTTTCGCCGGGAAGGCGTGGCCGGTGGCCGGCGTCGGCGCGGGCGATCAGCCGCACTGTCCGCCCGGCCGAGCGCCGACGCCGAGCCAGCTCTTCAGCGAAGGGAAGCGACGGCCACATCGCGTCGTCGCCGCCTGCGACGAGGAGCAGATCGGCTCTGGCCGCCTCCACGGGGATCTCCGTGTGTGGCAGCGAATGAGCGAAGGCCCGCTCGCTCTGTCGTACCAACCGCGGATCGCCAGAGGGCCGCTGTCCTGTTCCGCGGGGGCCCAGGAATCGTCCAGGGCCTCCGAACCATCGGATCGCCAAGGCTGTGAAGCCCCTGCCGGGCAAGGATGCACGCGCCCTCGCGCTCGACGCGAGGACCAGAACACCGACATCACCGCCACGGACGGGAGCGGCCAGTACGCCCTCCCAAGGGCCGGACGGCTCGCGCTCGGTGATGTCCACGCGCTCCCCCCCGTGTTCAAGTGGGCCTTCCTGGGGGTGTGGGCGCACTGCGGCGTGTTCGTCCTGTTCAAGCTGCGGCCGAACGGCTGGAAGTTCCCCCGGCGGCGCTGAGCCCAGCCGCCGGAGGAAGGATCGCCCCTACTCGCCCCTGTGCTCCAGCCGGTCCTTGAGCAGCTGCTCGTTGCGCGGGAGTTCCTTGCGGACCTGGGGGCGTACGACGAGCGGGACCAGGACCTTGCCCATGCCGTGGCCCTCGAAGTCGATGTCGATCGTGACGTGTGAGCGGCGGCCCTCGTCGTAGGGCTCGACCTCGCCGTGCACCTGCGCCCGGACAGGGCCGTCGACACCGCGCATGCCCCAGCTGTGCGGCGGGTCGTACTCGGTGACCTCCATGGTCATCGGCATGACGCGACGGCCGATGTGCCGGTGCACCCGGACCTTGGTGCCGACGCCGACGGGCCCCTCGTCGACACGCTCCGCGGAGACGGCGCTCAGCTGCCATTCGGGCATGCGCCCGGTGTCCATGACGTAGTCGTAGACCTCCTCGGGACGGCGGTCCACATCGATGCTCTCTCGGATGATGGCCATGGTGGCCCCCTTCGGGAGGTACATCTGAATCGTCCCACTTCAGGCCCCGGACTTCTCCCCGAGACGGCAACGAGCCCCCGCCCGGAAGGGCGGGGGCTCGCTGACAGAAGTCGCCTCAGCCGGACCCGACGAACAGCACGAGCAGCAGCCACACCACCGGAGCCGTGGGCAGCAGCGAGTCGAGCCGGTCCATGATGCCGCCGTGCCCCGGCAGCAGCGTGCCCATGTCCTTGATGCCGAGGTCCCGCTTGATCATGGACTCGCCGAGGTCGCCCAGCGTGGCGGTGACCGCGACCGCGAGGCCCAGCACCAGACCCTGCCACCAGGCACCGTCGTCGATGAGGAACTGCATGCACAGCGCCCCCGCGACCATGGCGAAGGAGACCGCGCCGAGCAGCCCCTCCCGGGTCTTGCCGGGGCTGATGCGCGGGGCGAGCTTGTGCCGGCCGAACCGCCAGCCGACGGCGTACGCCCCGGTGTCGCTGACGACCGTCAGCAGCAGGAAGGTGAGCACCCGCTGCGGCCCGTCGTCCGCGGTCAGCATCATCGCGACGAAGGTCGCCAGGAACGGCACGTAGAACGCAGCGAAGACACCCGCCGTGACGTCTCTCAGGTAGCCCTCGGGCGGTTCGGTCATGCGCCAGACCAGGACGGCCAGTGCCGTGAGCGCCATCGCCACCCACGCGCCCTCGGCGCCCCGGACGTACCCGGCGACGATCATCGCGGCACCACCGAGCGCGAGCGGCACGAGCGGCGCCCGGATGCCCTTGCGTTCCTCCAGCCGCTTGGTCAGCTCCCACAGGCCCACCACCACGGCCACCGCGACGACACCGACGAACACGGCCTTGACGACGAACAGCGAGGCGACGATCACCACACCGAGCCCGACGCCGACCCCTATCGCGGCACTCAGGTCGCGACCCGCGCTCTTCTTCGGCGGCTTGGGCGCCGGCTGCGAGGCGTCGGGCATGGGCTCCGGATTCGTGTCGTTTCGGACCGGGTGACCGCTCAGCCGAGCAGCCCCCCGGTCGTCATCCTGGTTTCCGCCGAAGTCGGTCACGTCGGGCACGATGGGCATGGGGCGAGTCTGAGGCGCTTCATACGCATCGTATGCGGGACCCGCCGGAGCGGCCCCTTGGACGTGCCCCTGGCCCGGGCCCTGGACGTGCCCGTGACCATGCGCTTGGTCGGTGGGCCCCCAGTACCCGGCCTGTGGCGGCGCCCCCCAGGAAGAGTCGTTCATCAGACCTCGAGCAGCTCCGCTTCCTTGTGCTTCAGGAGCTCGTCCACCTGCGCGACGTACTTCGCGGTGGTGTCGTCGAGCTCCTTCTCCGCACGGCGGCCCTCGTCCTCGCCGACCTCGCCGTCCTTGATCAGCTTGTCGATGGCTTCCTTCGCCTTGCGGCGCACGGAGCGGATCGAGATCTTCGCGTCCTCGCCCTTGCTCTTGGCGACCTTGATGTACTCGCGGCGGCGCTCCTCGGTGAGCTCGGGGAACACCACACGGATGATGTTGCCGTCGTTGCTCGGGTTGACGCCCAGGTCGGAGTCGCGGATCGCCTGCTCGATGTTGCGCAGGGCCGTCTTGTCGAACGGGGTCACTACCGCCATACGCGGCTCCGGCACGGAGAACGAGGCCAGCTGGTTGATCGGCGTCGGCGCGCCGTAGTAGTCGGCCACGATCTTGTTGAACATCGCCGGGTGCGCACGGCCGGTGCGGATCGCGGCGAAGTCCTCCTTGGCGACCACGACGGCCTTCTCCATCTTCTCCTCGGCCTCGAGGAGGGTCTCTTCGATCACCACTTGCTCCTGCGTGTCTTGAGTAGGCCCGGCTGCGGTTCCATGTGGGGCGGCGGCCGGCTGCGTCGCGTCTTCTTCCTGCACGGTTCCCGACCGGCGGGACATTGTCCATCCCCCGGCCCGGCTCCGTCCCGTCCGTCCCCCGGACGGGGTTGTACCCGGGGTGTCAGTCCCGGCTGCCGGGGTCCCCCACCAGCGTGCCGATCTTCTCACCCTTGACGGCGCGTCCGATGTTGCCCTCCGCCAGCAGCTCGAAGACCACGATCGGGAGCTTGTTGTCGCGGCACAGCGTCACGGCCGTGGCGTCGGCGACCTTCAGATCGCGCGTGATGACCTCGCCGTAGCCGAGATGATCGAACTTCACCGCGTCCGGGTTGGTCTTGGGGTCGGAGTCGTAGACCCCGTCCACGCCGTTCTTGCCCATGAGCAGCGCCTCGGCGTCGATCTCCAGGGCGCGCTGGGCGGCGGTGGTGTCGGTGGAGAAGTACGGCATGCCCATCCCGGCGCCGAAGATGACCACACGGCCCTTCTCCAGGTGCCGTACGGCGCGCAGCGGGATGTACGGCTCGGCGACCTGGCCCATGGTGATGGCGGTCTGCACCCGGCAGTCGACGCCCACCTTCTCCAGGAAGTCCTGGAGGGCGAGGCAGTTCATGACGGTGCCGAGCATGCCCATGTAGTCGGAGCGGGCCCGGTCCATGCCGCGCTGCTGGAGTTCGGCGCCGCGGAAGAAGTTGCCGCCGCCGATGACGATCGCGATCTCCGCGCCGTCGCGTACGACGGCGGCGATCTCGCGGGCGATCTTGTGCACCACGTCGGGGTCGACGCCCAGGCCGCCGCCACCGGAGAAGGCCTCTCCGGACAGCTTCAGCAGAAACCGGCCGCGCACTTTGCCGTCGTCGCTCTTCTGGGCCTTGGTGGTCATGGGGGATCCCGCCTCTTTCACGTGTTGCACATACCAAGAAGGCCATTGCCGGTGGGGCGTGTTTCGCATCCCATACGGCAATGGCCTCCTCGTCAGATCTGCTGTCGTCCGCCACTGGTGTGACGGCGTACGCGGACGACTGCTGTCGACCCTATAGGGGTCGGGCGTCGAGCGCGGTACGGACTCAGATGCCGACCTTGATGCGCGAGAAGCGCTTCAGGGTGACACCGGCCTCGTCCAGGACCTTCTGGACGGACTTCTTGTTGTCCAGCGCGTACGGCTGGCCGAGCAGCGTGGCGTCCTTGAAGAAGCCGTTGAGGCGACCCTCGACGATCTTCGGCAGGGCGGCCTCGGGCTTGCCCTCGGCGCGGGTGGTCTCCTCGGCGACGCGGCGCTCGGACTCGACGACCTCGGCCGGCACGTCCTCCTTGGAGAGGTACTTCGGCGCGAAGGCGGCGATGTGCTGGGCGACGCCCTTGGCGATCTCCGCGTTCGGCTTGTCCAGCTCGACGAGGACACCGATCTGCGGGGGCAGGTCGGGCATCGTGCGGTGCATGTACGCCGTCACGAAGCCGTCGGAGTACTGCGCGAAGCGGTCCAGGACGATCTTCTCGCCCAGGTTGGCGTTGGCCTCGTCCACGAACGCCTGGACGGTCTTGCCGGCCTCGATCTCGGAGGCGAGCAGGGCCTCCAGGTCGGCCGGGGAGGTCTTGGCGACGTGCTCGGCGATGGTCTTGGCCACGGCCTGGAACTTGTCACCCTTGGCGACGAAGTCCGTCTCGCACTTCAGCTCGACGAGGACGCCGGAGGAGTTGTCGTCGGCGATGATCGAGACCACGGCGCCGTTCTCGGCGGAGCGGCCCTCGCGCTTGGCGACGCCCTTCTGGCCCTTGATGCGGAGCGCCTCGACGGCCTTCTCGACGTTGCCCTCGGCCTCGTCCAGCGCCTTCTTGCAGTCCATCATGCCGGCGCCCGTGAGCTCACGGAGCTTCTTGACGTCGGCGGCGGTGTAGTTCGCCATGAGTCTGTGAATCTCTCTCGAAGTCTGGAAGATCGAAGATCTGCGGAATCTGCGGTTGCGCCCCCATGGAGCCGGAGGGCGCTGTCCTTCCGCTGACCTACGGGTGAACGGCGGGAGCGGACTTCACCGCGCCGAGGGCGCTGGTGGATGCAGTACCGCTCCCGCCGTCACCACGGGACTGACGGGTCAGGCCTGCTCGGCCTCGGCCGGCTTGTCGCCCTCGGCCGGCTTCTCGGCCTCGGCGGCGGGGGCCTCGGCGGCCGGAGCAGCCTCAGCCTCGGCGGCCGGAGCAGCCTCAGCCTCGGCGGCCGGGGCGGCCTCAGCGGCGGGGGCGGCCTCGTCGGCCTTCTTCTCGCCCTCGAGCAGGTCGCGCTCCCACTCGGCCAGCGGCTCGCCCGCGGCCTTCTCGCCCTTGCCCTCGGTGGCGACACCGCTGCGGGCGATGAGGCCCTCGGCGACGGCGTCGGCGATGACGCGGGTGAGCAGGGTGACGGAGCGGATCGCGTCGTCGTTGCCCGGGATCTTGTAGTCGACCTCGTCGGGGTCGCAGTTGGTGTCGAGGATCGCGACGACCGGGATGTTCAGCTTCCGGGCCTCACCAACGGCGATGTGCTCCTTCTTGGTGTCCACGATCCAGACGGCGCTGGGCACCTTCTGCATCTCGCGGATACCGCCGAGGGTCTTCTCCAGCTTGGCCTTCTCGCGCGAGAGCACGAGAAGCTCCTTCTTGGTCAGACCGGACGCGGCGACGTCCTCGAAGTCGATCTGCTCGAGCTCCTTGAGGCGCTGCAGACGCTTGTAGACGGTCGAGAAGTTGGTGAGCATGCCGCCCAGCCAGCGCTGGTTGACGTAGGGCATGCCGACGCGGGTGGCCTGCTCGGCGATGGCCTCCTGCGCCTGCTTCTTCGTGCCGACGAACATGACCGTGCCGCCGTGGGCGACGGTCTCCTTGACGAACTCGTAGGCGCGGTCGATGTACGACAGCGACTGGAGCAGGTCGATGATGTAGATGCCGTTGCGCTCCGTGAAGATGAAGCGCTTCATCTTCGGGTTCCAACGACGGGTCTGGTGACCGAAGTGGACGCCGCTCTCCAGCAGCTCCCGCATCGTGACGACGGCCATGGCCGTATCTCCTTGATTTTCTCGGTTGTGCCGCGGATGCCGGACGGCTTCCGCGCCTGACGCCCACTGCGCGCCGTTCCACGAGGGACCGAGGGGCGCTGATACGGGCCCGTTGCCGGGGTTCGTATCGGGGCGTGCGAAGTCGACCCGATGACTCGGGTCGCCACCAGAAGTGTACGGGACCCGCGGGGTGCCAGGTGACGCCGTTGTCCACAACCGGCGGGTGATCCACAGCCGAGAGCTGCGAGGGGTGGGCCTCCGGGACGCTTTGCCCATGCGAGTGAACCGATGTGTCCGCGTGTGTACGCGTCTGATCCTGCTGCTGTTCCTCACGGCGTGGGCCTTGCTGGCCCCACCGCCGCGGCTGCTCGCGGCGGCCACTCCCCTCGGGGACCCTGCCGTGCCGGCGGTCGGCCGCGCGTGGCCCGTGGGCCTGCGCCCTCCGGTCCTGCGCGGGTGGGAACCCCCGGCGACGGTCTACAGCCGCGGCCACCGGGGCGTGGACCTGGCGGCGGCACCGGGAACGCCGGTACGGGCCGTGGCGGCGGGCCGAGTCTCCTTCGCGGGCAGGGTGGCCGGAAAGGGAGTGGTCTCGGTGGAGCTGACGGGCACCGGCGACCCGCCTCTGCGCACGACCTACGAACCGGTGACGGCGTCGGTGGAGGAGGGCGATGAGATGGAACCGGGCGAGGTGATCGGCACGGTGGACGCGACCGGCTCGCATTGCACCGCTCCGTGTGTGCACTGGGGCCTGCGTCGCGGGGAGACATACCTGAACCCGCTGTCGCTCCTGCCGCCGTGGTTGCTCAGCCGGGGCCCGTCCAGGCTGCTGCCGGTGTACTGACCCGGCTGCGGGCAGTCGTGCCGCCGGGGCGATGCAGGTCCCCGTGCTCGAGCGGAGCCGAGAGCTCGGGGGAGGGCGGGCGCGGGGCACCCCGCTCCGCCGGGCTGCGGACCCACCCGCCCCGCGCGCACGCGGCTCACACCCCGCAGCGCCCGCCCGCGCTCAGACGGGCTCAGCCCCGCACACCCCGCAGCGCCATGGACACCGCCGCATCCGCGATGGTCGCCGGCTCCTCCGCCGCCCCCAGTTCGATCCGGCGCACGGCCGCGTCCACCACTCCCTGCACCAGCATCGCCGCGAGCCGGGGCTGCTGGTGCCCCAGCTCGCCCAGCGCCTCGACGATCATCGCGACCAGCCCGCCGTGCGCCGCCCGGATCTTCTCCCGCGCCCCCGCGTCGAGTTCACTCGCGGAGATCGCGACCACGGCCCGGTGCCGCCGGTCCCCGACCAGCTCCAACTGCTGGCGCACATATGCCTCGACCTTGGCCTCGGCCGTCTCCGCCCGCTCCATCGCCGCCGACACGTCCGCCGCCCAGACCGGGAAATCGACCTCGCACAGCTCCTCGACCACGGCCGCCCGTGACCGGAAGTACTCGTAGACGGACGAGCGCGCGAGTCCCGTCCGCTCGGCGAGGGCCGGGAAGGTCAGCGCCTCCGTACCGCCCTCGGACAACAAGGAACGAGCCGCGTCCAGCAGGGCGGCTCGCTGCATCGACCGGTGCTCGGCCACGGAGGCCGCTCGAATCCTTGGCACGTCAACACTCTACGGACGCGTCCCGCCGTACGGGAGTGATTGACGCCGAACCGAGGACATCCGGCCTGGTCAGCGGCCGAAGCTCGCCAGCTTCGCTCTCAGTTGCAGCACCGACTTAGTGTGGATCTGGCTGACCCGGCTCTCGGTCACACCCAGCACGTTCCCGATCTCGGCCAGGGTGAGGCCCTCGTAGTAGTACAGCGTGACCACGGTCTTCTCCCGGTCCGGCAGTGTGTTGATCGCCCGTGCCAGGAATCTCCTCAGTTCCCGGTCCTCGGCGACCTCGACGGGGTTGTCGGCGGCGGTGTCCTCCAGCGTGTCCATGACGCTGAGCCCGTCGCCTCCCTCACCGCCCCCGTGCAGCAGCTCCTCCAGGGCCACCACGTTGGCCAGCGACAACTGGCTGAACACCGCATGCAGTTCCTCGACGGCGATGCCCATCTCGCAGGCCACCTCGCCCTCGGTCGGCGTCCGCCGCAGCCGCGCCTCCAGCGTGGCGTACGCCCGCTCCACGTTGCGCGCCTTCTGCCGCACCGAGCGGGGGATCCAGTCCAGCGCCCGCAGCTCGTCGATCATCGCGCCGCGGATCCGGGTGATCGCGTAGGTCTCGAACTTGATCTCCCGGTCGATGTCGAACTTCTCGATCGCGTCGATCAGCCCGAACACCCCGGACGAGACGAAGTCCGCCTGCTCCACGTTGGACGGCAGGCCCACGCTGACCCTTCCCGCCACGTACTTCACGAGCGGCGAGTAGTGCAGGATCAATTGCTCCCGCAGCCGCTCGTCCCCCGTCGCCTTGTACGACCGCCACAGCTCGTCGAGCGTCGAGGGAGCGGGCGGCCGCACGCTGCCACCGTCACGGGCGGCTGGGGGGATCGCCGCCCGGTCGGACCCGGAGGTGTGCTGGGGCATTCGTCGCCTTGTGCCGTTCTGCTGCGGAGTTGTGCTGCCGGGGTGAGCTGTCTGTCTGATGTCGAGTTGCCTGTCCGTGTCGGGATCCTCGCGAGCGTAGCGTGACTGCGGTGTCGCGGTGAGCGAAGTACAGAGGCCAGGGCGGGCGCAGATACGTTCCTCAGGACGCCCCCTCGGGGTGGCACGGTCGCTCGGTGTGATCACCACAGGGCCCCAACTGGGCGCATTTCCAAGGGATGTCGGGGTTCCCCCGGACGGCCGAACACAGCCCGTCAGCACGGCCCGCGAGCGTCGCGGACCGACATCACCGCCTGGCGTGTCAACTTCCAGCCGTCGCCGTGTCGTTCGACGTAACCGAGTGCTCGGAGTTCGTACAGTCTCGCGATCGCGTCGTCCGGTGCGGTCTGTGCGGAGCGCGCGATCTCGTTCGGCCCGGCCGCCCCGCGTCCCGGCAGGGCGTCGAGCACCTGCCGGGCGGCCGGCTCCAGCAGGTCCCGGGGCAGGACGGGGCCTCGCCGGTCGGGGGCCAGCTCTCCCATGCCACCGACCAGTTCCACGACGTCCGCGACGTCGGTGACCAGAACGGCCTCCCCGCGCAGCAGATGGTGCACCCCGGCGGAGAGGGCGCTGGTGGCCGGGCCCGGCACGCCCATCGTGTGCCGGCCGAGGCGCTGTGCCGCCCGCGCGGTGACCAGGGAGCCGCTGCGGTGGGCGGCCTCGACGACCACGGTGCCGCGGGTGAGCGCGGCGATCACTCTGTTCCGCAGGATGAACCGGCTCGGCGTCGGGTGATCCCCGGGTGGCAACTCTCCGATCACCAGTCCCTGTTCGGCGATTCTGCCGATCAGCTGGGTGTGGCCGCGGGGGTAGGGCCGGTCGACGCCGCAGGCGAGGACGGCGACGGTGGCGCCGCCGGCTCCGAGGGCTCCGCGATGGGCGGCACCGTCGACTCCGTAGGCACCGCCCGACACCACGACCCAGCCCCGCTCGGCGAGCCCGGCTGCGAGGGTGGCGGCCATGTGAGCCCCGTACTCGGTGCAGGCCCGGGCACCGACCACGGCGACCGACTTCAGCGCCCACATCCGCAGACCGGCCCGCCCGCGCACCCACATCCCAAGAGGCCGGGCGTCCCCGAGATCGTCGAGCTGTCCCGGCCATTCCGGGTCCCCGGGGGACACGAACCGCACGCCCGCGTCCCGGGCGGCCGCGAGATCCCGGTGTGGCCGGGCGGCCTCGGCCCTGGCCACCAGCCCGGCCCACCGCTTCCGGCTCGCCCCGGGCAGAGCGGCCCCGCCCTCCCCCAGCCGCCGCACCACTTCCCGGGCCCCGAACTCCCGCACCCACCGCCCACCGACCTCGTCCCCGGGCTCGATGACCCGAGTGAGAAGGACCCGGCAGAGCAGGTCGTCGTCCGGTTCGTCGACGATGCTCACGTCAGCGCCCCGATGGCCATGGGTACGCCGCGCGGTACACCGGTGCGCAGCTGGAGTGCGAGGGCGACGTCCATGGCGTCGGGCCGGTCATGACCGACGAGGTCGGCGACGGTCCAGGCCACGCGCAGGACGCGGTCGAGGCCGCGGGCGGTCAGAACGCCCCGTTCCAAGCTTCGCTCGGCCTCGTCCATCGCGCCGGGCACGGCGTACCAGCGGCTGCGCAGCTCACGGCCGGGCACCTCGCTGTTCGTGCACCAGGGGGTCCCGGCGAGGCGCTCCGCGGCCCGTTCCCGGGCTGCTCGCACCCGGCCGGCGACCGTCGCGGTCGATTCGCCCCGGGGGGCGGAAGCGGTCAGCTGGGAGCGGGTGACGCGATCCACCTCGACGCGCAGGTCGACCCGGTCGAGCAGCGGCCCGGACAGCCTGGCCTGATAGCGGCGGACGGCCGAGGGCGGGCACTCGCACAGGTCGTCCCGCAGCGAGAACCGGCCGCACGGACAGGGGTTGGCCGCGAGCACCATGAGGAACTTCGCCGGGAAGCGCACGACTCCCGCACTGCGAGCGATCACCACATGCCCTGCCTCCAGCGGCTGGCGCAGCGCGTCCAGGGCCTGGCTGTTGAATTCCGGTGTCTCGTCGAGAAACAGCACTCCGCGGTGGGACAGCGACACCGCTCCGGGCCGTGCGATGCCCGGGCCGCCGCCGACGAGTGCCTGCATCGTGGCGGAGTGGTGCGGAGCGCAGTAGGGCGCGACGTCGATCAGCGGCTTGCCCGGAGGCAGCAGGCCCGCGACCGAGTGGACCGCGGTGACCTCCAGCGACTCCTGCCGGCCGAGCCGGGGCAGGATGGCCGGCAGCCGCTCGGCGAGCATCGTCTTGCCGGCGCCGGGCGGCCCTTCGAGGAAGAGGTGGTGCCCACCCGCTGCGGCCACCTCCACGGCCGTGCGCGCCGAGGTCTGCCCGACGACGTCCGCCAGGTCGTGTCCATGGTCGTGCTGGGCCGCCCCGACGCTGTGCATGCCTGTGGCCGCGCCCGTGCCAGGCACCCGGAGGCCGGCGAGGAGCGGGTCCGGGCGGCCCAGCTCGTCCTGTTCCTCGTCGGGCACGGGTTCGTCGGCCAGGACAGCGATCAGCTGCCGCAGACTGCGCACGCCCAGGACCGACACCCCAGGCACGAGGGACGCCTCGGCGGCGGCACACTCCGGCACCACCACCTGCTCATACCCCGCCTCGGCCGCCGCCAGCACCGCCGGCAGCACCCCCCGGACCGGCCGCACCCGCCCGTCCAGCCCCAGTTCGCCGATCATCACGATGTCGGCCAGGACCCTCGGGTCGATGCGCTCCGCCGCGCCGAGGACCGCCGCCGCGACGGCCAGGTCGAAGCCACTGCCGGACTTCGGCACCGAGGCCGGGCTCAGGCCGACGGTGAGTTTCTTCTGGGGCCAGGCCGCGCCCGAGTTGACGACCGCGGCGCGCACCCGGTCCTTGCTCTCCGTGAGGCTCTTGTCGGGCAGCCCCACCAGCGTGAAGGCCGCGACGCCGGGCTCGAGGTCGGCCTGGACCTCGACGACCACTCCCTCGACGCCCACCAGCGCCACCGAACACGTTCGGGCGAATGCCATTCAGGCCACCCCCCGCACATGCTCGACCACGGCGGCACCGCGGGCCGGCAGCAGCACGCCGACCACGTCGATGCGGACCCCGCCGGGCGGTGCGCCCCCGTGTGTCTGGATCCACCGCTCGGCCAGACCCCGCAGCCGCTCCGCCTTCTGCGGGGTGACGGCCGCCATCGGGTGCTGGAAGGGACCCTCCCTGCGGGTCTTCACCTCGCAGACGACCAGGACGTCCCCGTCCCTGGCCACGATGTCGATCTCGCCGGTCCGGCCGGAGCGCCAGTTGCGCTCCAGGACCGTCAGACCGGCCTCGGCCAGCCGCCGTGCGGCCAGGCCCTCTCCGTACTTGCCCATGGCACTGCGTGCCAGATGTGCGGTCATGTCGGCACCACCTCCGGCGCCAACGATCACGCACCCGTCCCCAGGAAGTAGATCTTGGTGGGCAACTCAGCGATTGTGGATAACTCCGTCACCCACTCGGCAGCTCCAGATCGCTCTTGTTCAGCTCCTCGATGTTCACGTCCTTGAACGTGAGGACCCGCACCTGCTTCACGAACCGCGCCGGCCGGTACATGTCCCAGACCCAGGCATCCGCCATGGAGACCTCGAAGAACACCTCACCCTGGACCGAGTGCACCTGCATCTCGTAGTCGTTGGTGAGGTAGAAGCGTCGCTCGGTCTCGATCACGTATTTGAACAGACCGACGACATCGCGGTACTCCCGGTAGAGCTTCAGCTCCATCTCGGTCTCGTACTTCTCGAGGTCCTCGGCGCTCATGGCATGTTCCCCTTCAGCCGTGCGATCCCCCCATTGTGCGCCAGTCCTGTGAGCCCCTAGACGATTTCCGGGTCAAGGATCACTGGCCTGGCCGGGGGACCTTCGTCGAGCAGCGTGCGCAGCAGCCCGGCGAGTCTGGTCGGATACACCGTCTCATGTGCCCGGCTCAGTTCCGGACACGTCCACCAGCGCGCTCCGGCGACACTGCGCCGCTCCAGCTCGGTCAGCCCGGTGGCGGCCACCGTCGTGCGGTCCGTACGCGCCAGGTAGTACCACTCGTCCTGGTCCCAGCGGCGGCCCGCGAAGGGGAAGGAGCACTTCCGCCGCCACAGCACCGGGCCGAGCTCGACCTCGGTGATGCCCGTCTCCTCGGCGAGTTCCCGCAGAGCGGCCTGTTCACGGGTCTCCTCGCCCTCCACCCCGCCACCGGGGGTGAACCACCAGTCGTCGGCCGGGTCGTCCGGCTCGTGCCCGTGCAGCAGCAGGATGCGGTCCTGCGGGTCGAGCAGCACGACCCGGGCGACCTTGCGCAACCCGCCCTCGTAGGTGTCCTGGCCCGCTCCCACGGCCTCAGCGGACACCTGCGGGCTCCGCGGCGCTCTCCCGTCGGGCCCGGGCGGCCCCCGTGCGCTTGGCGACGGGTCCGTAGGCGCCTCCGCCCAGGACGAGCACGGCGCCGGCGATCACGAGGAAGGTGATCGTCCGCAGCGGGCCGGGTGAGGAGAGGGTGCTGAGCGCCTCGAAGCCGGTGGGGCGCTGCAGCATGCCCTTCATGGGCCAGACGACGGCGTCGACGCGGGCGTCCACGGCGGAGCGTGCCACCGTGCCGCTGGCGGCGTCGGTCAGGTGGGCGGTGGAGTCCACGGAGTTGCCGCGCTCGTCGCCGAGCAGGAAGAGGCGGCCCTTGGGGACGGTCACGGTAGGGAAGTTGCTCATCTCGGCCGGTGTGCCCTTGGGCAGGTACGTTTCGTCGATCTCCTTGCCGTTGACCTTCAGCCTGCCGTCCTGGCAACAGGAGACCGTGTCGCCGCCGACGGCGACCACGCGCTTGACCATCGGCGCGTTGGCCCAGGTCGCGTCCTTGAAGACGACGACGTCACCGCGGCGCACGTCGCCGCCGTCGACGCGCTGCGCCAGTATCCGGTCGCCCGCGTCGATCGTCGGGGTCATCGAACTGGTGGGCACGGTGTACGGCCGGTAGACCACCGCTCCCCAGGCGAACCCGCCGAGAAACAGCACAAGGCCCAGTGCGACGGCCAGCCCGGACAACCGCTGTCCGGTCCGGCTGCCCACCGGGCCCGTCCCTGAGCCGCCGCTGCGCGGGGCCGTGTGCGTCATGCTCTCGCCACCCATGGGTCCGCACCCTACCCGGGGGTACCGGCCGGGGTCAGCCCATGGTCGGGATCACTGCTTCCGGCGACGCCAGAGCACCACCGGCACCACGCCGAGGAGCGCGATCCCCTGCGGCGCGACCGTCAGGCCTGCGGCGGCCGGCTGGGCGTTCAGCCCGGGCTGGTCGAAGGTGTCCGGGACCGGCAGGGTGGCCCAGCGGGTGACCGGCCAGGCGACGACGACGGCGCGTCCGACGACGTCCTTCACCGGGACCATGCCGTGGTTCTTGTCGGACTGGTTGTAGCGGGAGTCCCGCGAGTTCTGCCGGTGGTCGCCCATGACCCAGATGTAGCCCTGGGGGACCTTGACCTTGAACTGGCCGCCCTGGTCGTCGACGCTGCACGGCGTGTTGCCGGCGTAGACGTAGTCCTGCTCGTTCAGCGCCTTGCCGTTGACCGTGAGCGGGCCGGTGTTCTTGCACTCGATGGTGTCGCCGCCGACGCCGATGACGCGCTTGATGAGGTCCTTCTCCTCCGCGGACGGCATCAGGCCGATCCAGCTGAGGAAGGTCTGCAGGGCGTTCGGGTCCGTGGTCGGCTCGCCGGCCAGCCAGTTGTCCGGGTCGTGGAAGACGACGACCTCGCCGCGCTCGGGCTCGGAGCCGAACCAGGGGGTGAGCTTGTCGACCAGGACGCGGTCGCCCTGCTGGAGGGTGTTCTGCATCGAGTCGGAGGGGATGGAGAACGCCTGCACCAGGAAGGTCTTGATCAGCAGCGCCAGCACCAGCGCGATACCGATCAGGATGGGCAGCTCCTTCCAGAAGGAGCGCGGCTTCTTCGGTGTCCTGGCCGTACCACCCGGTCCCTGGCCCTCGGCTGTCGTGTGCTCGCCCGTCACCCTGCCGTCCTCGGCTGCCCCGGAGTCACTCCCGGAGGTCACGGCGCTGTCCGCGGCCGGGACGGCGGATTCCGCAGGGCGTCCGCGGTGCTCCTCGCCGTCGTGTCCGGACCGTGCGCCAACCGCCACATCCCCCACGCCAACTCCTCACTCTGTGCCGCCGCCTGCCCCATACGCGGCGCAGGCCCACCACTCCCATAACGAGCGGGAGTTCCGCAGGGGTCGGGAGCTGGATCGTTCCGTTCGGATCGTAGGAGGCAACCCTATGCGACAGTTCGGGAGCGGCGGTCGACCCGGTGGCCGAGTCGGACACGGTGGCGTACGTATTCGGCTCCTCCAGCATGTTCCAGTGCCCGAAGGGCCAGGCGATGACCATCGCACGGCCCACGACCTCGTCCAGGGAGACCGTGCCCCCGTAGTCGGTGTCCTGGTGGGCGCGGGAGTCCGCGGAGTTGTTCCGGTGGTCGCCCATCACCCACAGCCGTCCCTGAGGGACCGTGATGTCGAACGGCGTGTCGGAGGGGGCGGCGCCGGGGTACAGGTAGTCCTCGTTCAGCGGGACGCCGTTGACGGTCACCCGCCCTTGTGTGTCGCAGCACTTGACGCGGTCGCCGCCGACGCCGACGACCCGCTTGATGAGGTCCTTCTCGTTCTCGGACGGCAGCAGGCCGATGAAGGTGAGCCCTTCCTTCACCTGCTTGATGACGACGGGGTCGGACTTCTGCGTGGTGGGCTGCTCGTCCTGGAGCCAGCCGCCGGGGTCCTTGAAGACGACGACGTCGCCGCGCTGCGGCTCCGAGCCGAACCACGGGGTGAGTTTGTCGACCAGGACGCGGTCGCCGATCTGGATCGTCTGCTCCATGGAGCCGGACGGGATGACGAAGGCCTGGACGAGGAACGTCTTCAACACGAGCGCTATCAGGACCGCCACGCCCACGAGGAGCGGTATCTCCTTCACGGCGCCGCGCCTGCGGCGCCGCTTGACCTTGCGCTGGAGCTTGCGGCGCTCGGCCCGCGTACGGCCGCTGGAGGCGGCGCCGGCGGCGCGCCGGGCCCCGGTGGGCAGCAGGTTCTCCGCGGGGCCCGCAGGGACGCCACGCGGTTTGCCGCGGTTACCCATGGGCGCCCGCCCTGCCGGCGTCGGGCACGCGCGCGTAGGCGTCGGGCCGGTGCAGCCGGGTGGCGTGACCGAACGGCCAGACGATCCAGTCGGCGCGGCCGATCACGTCGTCGACGGGGATCATGCCGCCGCCCGGCGAGCCGAGGTGGTCGCGGGAGTCGCTGGAGTCGCTGCGGTGGTCGCCGAGGACGAACAGGGTGCCGCCGGGGACGACGACGTCGAAGGGCACCGCGGACGGGCTGTCGCCGGGATGCAGGAAACCCGACTCGTCGACCGGCCGGCCGTTCACCTGGATCCTCCCCTCCCTGTCGCAGCAGACCACGCGGTCTCCCCCCACACCGACAACGCGTTTGATGTAGTCCGCGTGCCCGAAGTACCCGGTCCCGTCGAACACGACGATGTCTCCCCGCTGCGGCACGGCACCGAAACGGTACGCCAACTTATTTACGAGAACCCGGTCCCCGATCCTCAATCCCGGCTCCATCGATCCGCTGGGGATCTGGAACGGCCGCAGCACGAACGTGCTGAGCAACAGGAGGAACACCAGGCAGACCAGCAGCGTGAGGGTGATCCGGCCGCCCGGGACCCAGGAGCTGACACGCGCCACCAACGCGAAACGCGACCGGTCCTCCGGCCCTGCGGGTTCCGAGGTGGTCGTCTCGGAGCCGGAAGGGCGGGAGGAGCGGTCGCGCTCCGTGGGCTGTGCTTCGGTGTCCATCGGAGCCAGATGCTATCCGGCCCCGACGCGAACCCCGGAGAGCGCTCAGCTCTCGCGCTTCTCCTTGATCTTCGCGGCCTTGCCGCGCAGCTCGCGCAGGTAGTACAGCTTGGCGCGGCGGACGTCACCCTTGGTGACGAGCTCGATCTTCTCCACGATCGGGGTGTGCACCGGGAAGGTGCGCTCGACGCCGACGGAGAAGGAGACCTTGCGGACCGTGAAGGTCTCGCGCACGCCGGCGCCCTGGCGGCGGATCACAACGCCCTTGAACTGCTGCACACGGGAGCGGTTGCCCTCGATGACGCGGACGTGGACGTTGACGGTGTCGCCCGGGCGGAAGGCGGGGACGTGGCGGCGCCGCGACGCGGAGTCGACGGTGTCGAGCAGGTGAGACATTTCGTCTGCTTTCCTCGCTGATGCCACAGGTCATCAACGGAAACTAGGTTTCGGGACCAGGGGTGTGCGGGTCGGGGCGGACGTCGTCTCCCCCTGTGGCAGGGGCGCACGCCGGACGGACGCACAACAGCTGGCTATTCTTCCACGCCGTCGGTCCTGCGCCAAAATCGGCCGTACGGCTCCCCCGCCGGGTCGGGCGCCCAGCCCAGGATGGAGAGCATCTCGCGGTCCTTCTTGTCGAAGGCCTTGGGGTCGCAGCGCTCGATGAGGTCGGGCCGGTGGGCGGTGGTGCGCTTGAGGGCCTCGTCGCGGCGCCAGCGGGCGATCTTCCCGTGGTGGCCGCTGAGCAGCACGTCGGGGATGTCCCGGCCGCGCCACTCGGGGGGCTTGGTGTAGACGGGCCCTTCGAGCAGGTTCGCCATGGCGCCGGGCGCGAAGGAGTCGTCCCGGTGGGACTCGGCGTTGCCCAGGACGCCGGGCAGCAGTCGCGCCACGGCCTCCGTGACGACGAGGACGGCCGCCTCACCGCCGGCCAGGACGTAGTCGCCGATGGACACCTCGTACACCGGCATCCGTGTCGCGTACTCGTCGACGACGCGGCGGTCGATGCCCTCGTAGCGGGCCGGGGTGAAGATCAGCCAGGGGCGCTCGGAGAGGTGGACGGCGAGTTCCTGGGTGAAGGGGCGGCCGCTGGGCGTGGGCACGATGAGGGCGGGCGCCCGGGACCCCGTCTCGTAGCCGTCGGCCAGGACGGAGTCCAGTGCGTCTCCCCACGGCCCGGTCTTCATGACCATGCCCGGGCCGCCGCCGTACGGGGTGTCGTCGACCGTGTTGTGACGGTCGTAGGTCCAGGAACGCAGGTCGTGGACGTGCACGTCGAGCTGTCCACGCGCGCGTGCCTTGCCGACGAGGGAGACGTTCAGCGGTTCCAGGTACTCGGGGAAGATCGTGACGACGTCGAGGCGCATTACGACTCTTCCCGGCTGGATGCGATCTCGGCGCGGTCGTCGATGAGGCCGGGCGGCGGGGTGATGACGGCCTTCTGCTCCTCGAGGTCGATCTCGGCGACGATCTCCTCGACGAAGGGGATCATCACCTCGCTGCCGTCGGGACGCTCCACGATGAACAGGTCCTGGGTGGGCAGGTGCGAGATCTCCGTGATCCGGCCGACCTCGGTGCCGTCCGCGGTGACCACGTCGAGGTCGATGAGCTGATGGTCGTAGTACTCGTCCTCGCCCTCGGGCAGTTCCTCCGGGTCGACCTCGGCGATCAGGAGGGTGTTGCGCAGGGCTTCGGCGCCGGTGCGGTCGCTGACGCCCTCGAAGCGCAGCAGGAGACGGCCGCTGTGGACGCGGCCCGTCTCGATGGTTAGCGGTCCCGCGGATGCGGGATCGGTGGTGAGTACGGCACCGGGGCCGAGCCTCAGCTCCGGCTCGTCGGTCCGCACCTCGACGGTGACCTCACCCTTGATGCCATGGGCACGGCCGATCCGTGCGACTACCAGCTGCACGTGTCCATTCTCCTGTCATACGACTGCGGGCCGGGGACGGCCCAGTGGCCCTCCCCGGCCCGAGCCGGTGTGCTGCGAAAGCGTCAGCGGACGTGGTCCACATCGACGAGGTCGACGCGGACGCCGCGACCGCCGATGGCGCCCACGACGGTACGCAGGGCGCGTGCGGTGCGGCCGTTGCGGCCGATCACCTTGCCGAGGTCGTCCGGGTGGACCCGGACCTCGAGCACGCGACCGCGGCGCAGGTTGCGCGAGGCGACCTGCACATCGTCAGGGTTGTCGACGATGCCCTTCACGAGGTGCTCGAGAGCCTCCTCGAGCATGCTCAGGCCTCGGTCGAAGCGGACTCAGCGGCGGCCTCGTCCTTCTTCTCAGCCTTCTTCTTCTGGGTGATCGCCTCACCCTTGCCCTCGTCCTCGCCACCGATGGCCTCGAACGACGGGCGCGCGGCCTTCTCGGGCTGCGTCAGCAGCGGAGCCGGGGCGGGCTCGCCCTTGAACTTCTGCCAGTCGCCGGTCTTCTTGAGGATGGCCATCACGGGCTCGGTCGGCTGGGCGCCGACACCGAGCCAGTACGCCACGCGCTCGGCGTCGACCTCGATCACCGACGGGTTGTACGTCGGGTGGTACTTGCCGATCTCCTCGATGGCCCGGCCGTCACGGCGGGTACGGGAGTCGGCGACGACGATGCGGTAGTGAGGCGAACGGATCTTGCCCAGACGCTTCAGCTTGATCTTGACTGCCACGGGAGTGGGTTCTCCTGGTTTTGACGTGGTTGGGCACGGCGGAAATGCCGCGTGGGGTTGCGGTACCCGAGTGCCCGATGGACGCGTCAGCCGGAGGCGAGAGGGTTCCTGTGCGGCTGTCGAGTACAGCTAGCCATTGTGCCACACCCGGCGGGTCGCTCCGGGCCGGGGGCCGGATCCGCTGCGCGGGCATGCCGACGGCGCACCCGGCGTGGGAGATGCTGCACGTCCGGGTGCGCCATCGGCCCGAGCCCTGCGCCGAAGACCGGCAGCCACGAGATGCCGGTGCAGGGCGTCAGCTCGCTACCGCTCCCACGATGTCCGGGATCCGGAACGGCTTGCCGCAGCCGCCGCAGACGATCGGGGCCTGGGCGAGGACGGACGGGACGACCCGGACGTTGCGGCCGCAGTCGCAGACCGCCTTGACGCGTACCCCGCCGCCCGAGGATCCGTGCCGGGCGGCCGGGCCCCGGAAGGTGCGGGACGTGTCGGAGGAGGTCGCGGCGGTGTGGGCCTTCAGGGCGCGCTGGAGGCGCTCCATCGTCGGGCGGTAGCGGCGCTTCGCCTCGGGGGTGAGCGTGACCAGGGAGAATCCGCTGCTGGGATGCGGTTCCTCGGGGTGGTCCAGGCCCAGCTCCTCGGCGATCGCGAGGAATCTGCGGTTGTGGTAGCGGCCGGCACGGGAGGTGTCGCGGACGCCGCGGGAGGCGGCGATGCCATGGACTGCCTCATGGAGCAGTCGCTCGAAGGAGAGCTCGTGACCGCACGCGGACGACGACTCCCCGATCAGGGACTCTGGCGCGGCAAGGTCGGGCAGCTCGGGGTGGTACCGCTGAATATCGGCCCACGCCTGTGCCAGCTCTGCGGCGAGTACAGGTGGTGTCTGTGTCGTGCTCACGTAATGACAACGAGCCGGGGTGCCCCAGTGTTCCGATTCCGGGCCATCCCAAATAATTTGCACGTACCCGTCAGTTGCCTCTGATGCGTCCTGACGAGGGCGGGTGCGCCGATCTGTGGAGAAGCCTCACAGCTCACCACAAGGTGGTGCGTAGTCCCGCGTACGCCCCGGCGCGTATGTAAACCGCGCGCGCCGGGGTGCCAGGGGTCCGCGGGTACGCAAGAGGCGTTTCGGCCGCCTTGCGCCTCACTCAGTAAGCGCGTGCGACGACCGCGACGTTACCGGGTGCGTCGTCGGCGTCCGGCACCGACCCGTCCTCGGCGACCAGACACCGTACGGTCACCGCGTGATCGGCGAGCTTGGCCTCGCCCTCCTCGCCGAGCGCGGCCCAGGGGATGCGCGCCCAGCCGCCGGTGGTGGCCGCCTCGACGGCCTCCTCGAACGTGGAGACCTCTGTCGTACGGGACTCGCGGCGCTCGCGGGACTGCCGGAGCAGCGTCGCCTGGTCGTTCTCGAGGATCTCGGGGAGCAGCCCGGCGAGATCGTCCAGTGCCACCGCCTCCTTGCCGCCCGGGATGCGGCGGGCCAGCATCGCGGTGCCGTTCTCCAGGTCGCGCGGGCCGATCTCGATCCGGACCGGCACGCCCTTGAGCTCCCAGTCGACCGCACGACGGCCGAAGGGGGTGTCGGTGCGGTCGTCGACGTGGACGCGGACACCGGCCGCCTTCAGCCGGTCGCCGACCTCACGGACCTTGGCCAGAACCGCCTCGTCGCCCTTGATCGCGAGCACGACGGCCTGGATCTGTGCCAGCCGCGGCGGGACGCGCAGGCCGTTGTCGTCGCCGTGCATCATCACCAGGGCGCCGATCATGCGGGTGGTGGAACCCCAGGAGGTCTGCCAGACCAGCTCCTGCCGGCCTTCCCTGGAGAGGTACTGCGTAGTGAAGGCCTTCGCGAAGTTCTGGCCCAGTTCGTGGCTCGTGGCCATCTGCAGGGCCTTGCCGTCGCCCATCATGCCTTCGAGGGTGAGGGTGTTGATCGCGCCGGCGAACCGCTCCCTGACGGTCTTGCGGCCGGGGACGACGTCCATCGCGAGGACGTTCAGCATGAAGTCCTCGTAGACCCGCCGGTGGATGTGCGCGGCGAAGTCACGCGCCTCCTCGTGCGTGGCGTGCGCGGTGTGGCCCTCCTGCCAGAGGAACTCGGAGGTCCGCAGGAACAGGCGGGGCCGCAGTTCCCAGCGCACGACGTTCGCCCACTGGTTGATGAGCAGCGGCAGGTCGCGGTAGCTCTGCACCCACTTCGAGAAGTACTCGTTGATGATCATCTCGGAGGTGGGACGGACCACGGCCGGCTCTTCGAGCTCTTTGCCGCCGCCGTGGGTGACGACGGCCAGCTCGGGCGCGAAGCCCTCGACGTGGTCGGCCTCCCGGGCCAGGTACGACTCGGGGATCAGCAGGGGGAAGTACGCGTTCTGGGTGCCCGTCTCCTTGATGCGGGCGTCCATCTCCGCCTGCATCCGCTCCCACAGCCCGTACCCGTACGGTCGGATGACCATGGTGCCGCGTACCGGCCCGTTGTCGGCGAGTTCCGCTTTGGTGATCAAGTCCTGGTACCAGCGCGGGAAATCGACCGCCCGGGGGGTGAGAACAGGTGCCTTCGCCATGGCGAGATGCTACGGGCCCACGTTGCCGGAATGTGAAATCTCGCCATAGGCACATGACAACTCACAAGCCCTGCCGCATTCCACTGGACGACGGGTCGAGGGGGGAGTTTCCTGGCATACGGGGGTAGTGCGAGCGCACTGTCACGGGGGCCATGGAATCGGGCAAGAGGCAACTCTCGGCGGATTGGGGCGCTTACTTATGACACCTACGCTCGTGCGGCAGCACCTGCCTCACGCGGGGGCCGCACCCCGCGTGGACCTGCGTGCACGCGCGCGTGACTGGTCCGAGATCCAGGAGCGGATGCTCGTACCGCTCTACGAGGCCGTCTACGAGCGACTGGACGTGGGTCCCACGACGCGGCTGCTCGGCCTCGGCTGCGGTTCCGGGCTCTCCCTGCTGATGGCCGCCGCCCGGGGAGCGGCGGTCACCGGTGTCGACGCTTCCCCCGAAAGAATGGCCCTGGCGCGGGAGCGGCTGCTTCCCGAGGCGTCGGGCAGGCCGGCGCGTCCGGGGGCGCGGCTGGTCGACGGCTCGCCCCGGGACACCGCGGAGCCGGGCGCGCCCGGCTACACCCTGGTGACCGCCTTCGAGCCGATCGGGTGCCTGGCGGGCGACTCGGAGGGGCTGGCCGGAGTGCTCGCGGAGGCGACGCCGCTCGCCCGGCGCGGTGCGGCCGTGGTGCTGGCGGGCTGGGGTCCGCCGGAGCGCTGCGCCACGGCGTCCGTGATGCGGGTGGCCACGAAGTTGGCCGAGCCGCTACGCACCTCGGGCAGCTGGCGCCCCGCCTGCCGCGACGACCTGGAGGACGTCGCCCACCGGGCCGGGCTCAGGCCGGACGGCTCGGGGCGGGTGGCGTGCCCCTTCGGCTACGCCGACGTGGACAGCGCGGTACGCGGCCTGAAATCGACGGGTCTGTTCGACGCGGCGATGACGGCGACGGACCAGGTGCAGGTCGACAAGGAACTGACCGAGGCCCTGCATCCGCACCAGCGGCAGGACGGGACGGTGTGGATGCCGAACGTGTTCCGGTACCTGATCGCCCGGACTCCCTGACGAACGATTTTCCGATGCAGGTGTGAATGGTGTGAAGAAGGCACCATGGGCTGCTTCTCTGACGCTCACCGCCTGCGGGGGCGGCGACGACACCGCCGACGCGAAGAGCACGGCCACCGCCCAGGCCAAGGCCTCGCCGTCGCCGTCGCCTGCCTCCGGCGGCGAGATGGGGGCCGGCGAGAGCGCCACGGGCAAGGTCGCGGAGGACCCGGGCGAGGTCACCTACGAGGTCCTGGCGCAGAAGGTCGAGGTGGGCACCGAGGCCGAGGCGGCGAAGGCCGTCTCCGAGCCGGACAAGGTCAAGGGCAAGGTCCTGGCCGTCGCGCACGTGAAGTACACGCACAAGAGCGGGCCCGCCCTCACCGACGGCTCCGACGTGCACGACGGCACAACGGTCTTCGCCGACGGACAGCGCGGCTCGGTCCTCATCGGCGCGCCCGAGGACGGCGCCGGCTGCGAGGACCCGTACGACGTCGAGAGCTGGAAGCAGGGCGAGAGCCATGTCTTCTGCGAGACGTACGTGGTCCCGGCGAACGCCAAGAGCGTCGAGGTCCACTGGTCCGAGGAGGACGGCGAGCCCTACGTCTGGAAGTTCCCGAACGGCTGACCGGCGAAGCACCGGCACACCACTGAGGGCGCCCCCTCCAGGAGAAGGGGGCGCCCTCAGTGTCGTTCGGACGGGCCGTCAGCCCATGAACTTCTTGAACTCGTCGGGGAGTTCGAAGTCCTTGCCGCCCTGCTGCGGCAGCCCGAAGGCGCTGCCTCCCTCGGCCGCGGCGGCCCGGCGGGCGGCCTCCTCCTGCTCCTGCTGCTTGCGCTTCATCGGGTTGCCGGAGCGCTGCTTGCCCTTGGCCTGCTTCTGCTTCTTCTTCGTCCGGCCGGGGCCACCGCCCATGCCGGGCATCCCCGGCATCCCGGGCATGCCGCCGCCCTGGGCCATCCTGGACATCATCTTGCGGGCCTCGAAGAACCGCTCGACCAGGTTCTTGACCGCGCTGACCTCGACACCGGAGCCCTTGGCGATACGGGCGCGGCGCGAGCCGTTGATGATCGTCGGCTCCTGGCGCTCGGCCGGGGTCATCGACTTGATGATGGCGGCCGTGCGGTCGACGTCCCGCTCGTCGAGGTTGTTGATCTGGTCCTTCATCTGGCCCATGCCCGGCAGCATGCCGAGCAGCTTGGAGATGGAGCCCATCTTGCGGACCTGCTCCATCTGGGCCAGGAAGTCGTCCAGGGTGAAGTCCTGGCCCTTCTTGGACGCCAGCTTGGAGGCCATCTTCTCGGCCTCTTCCTGGCTGAACGTCTTCTCCGCCTGCTCGATCAGGGTGAGCAGGTCACCCATGTCGAGGATGCGGGAGGCCATCCGGTCAGGGTGGAAGGCGTCGAAGTCGTCGAGCTTCTCGCCGTTGGAGGCGAACATGATCGGCTTGCCGGTGATCTGCCGGATCGACAGGGCCGCACCACCGCGGGCGTCACCGTCGAGCTTGGAGAGCACCACGCCGTCGAATCCCACGCCGTCGCGGAAGGCCTCGGCGGTGTTGACCGCGTCCTGGCCGATCATCGCGTCGACGACGAACAGGATCTCGTCCGGGGAGACGGCGTCGCGGATGTCCGCGGCCTGCTGCATCATCTCCTGGTCGATGCCGAGGCGGCCGGCGGTGTCCACGATCACGATGTCGTGAACCTTGGACTTGGCGTGCTCGATGGAGTCCTTGGCCACCTTGACCGGGTCACCGACGCCGTTGCCCGGCTCCGGCGCGTAGACGCTGACGCCCGCGCGGTCGGCGACGACGCTCAGCTGGTTCACGGCGTTGGGGCGCTGGAGGTCACAGGCGACCAGCAGCGGCGAGTGGCCCTGCTCCTTCAGCCAGCGGCCGAGCTTGCCCGCGAGGGTGGTCTTACCGGCACCCTGCAGACCCGCCAGCATGATCACGGTGGGCGGCTGCTTGGCGAAGCGCAGACGCCGGGTCTCGCCGCCGAGGATGGTGACCAGTTCCTCGTTGACGATCTTGAGGACCTGCTGGGCGGGGTTCAGCGCCTTGCTGACCTCGGCGCCGAGGGCGCGCTCCTTGACGTTCTTGATGAACGCCCGGACGACGGGAAGCGCCACGTCCGCCTCGAGCAGCGCGATCCGGATCTCGCGCGCCGTGGCGTCGATGTCCGCCTCGGAGAGCCGTCCCTTGCCGCGCAGGTTCTTGAAGGTCGCTGAGAGGCGATCGGAAAGAGTATCGAACACGGCGCTCGCGGTCCTCGGGGTCGGTGGCTACAGGGAATCGCCCTCCAGGGTATCCCGGCGCGACAAGTCGCCGGGTCGGCCTCACCCCCGCAGTGTCTCCTCCAGCTTCCGCGCCACCGCCGCCGCCTCGTCCCCTGGCAGCGGCGCGCCCTCCGGCCCGGTCACGTAGAAGGCGTCGACGGCGTTGGCGCCGAGGGTCGAGGCGTGGGCGCTGCGCACCTGCACGTTCGCGTCCTCCAGGGCGCGGCCGATGCGGAACAGCAGGCCCGGCGCGTCCTGGGAACGGACCTCGATCACCGTGGCCAGCCGGGAGGCGGCCGGGTGGACCGAAACCCGGGCCGCGGGGGCGATGACGCCCCGGCGACGCGGATAGGCCGCGTCCCGCTCGGCGAGGCGGCCGGCGATGTCCAGGGAGCCGTCCAGGGCCCGGACGAGGTCCGAGCGCAGACGGGCGGCCTGCGGCAGCGAGCCGTACTCGGCGGCGACCCGCCAGTCCAGCAGCAGGACGGAACCGTCCACGCCGTCCGGCAGGTGCAAGGAGCGCAGCTCGGCGGTGCGTACGGTCAGCCGGTGCATGGCGAGGACGCCGGCCACCGCGGGCAGCACCCCGGGCTGATCGGGTACGGCGATGAGCAGCTCCACGCCGAGCGGCTCGGGGTCGCCGGACGGCTCCTGCCCGGCGGGCGGCTCGGTCTGGGCCCGCAGCGAGAGCACCGGGCTGCCCGTCGCCGCCGCCTCCAGGGCGAGCCGCTCCTGCTCGGCGGTCGGCGCGGCCTCCTCGGGGTCGTCCGGGGCGTCGCCGGCGAGCACCGCCGAGACCCGTTTGACCAGGTCGGCGACGAGCGAGCCGCGCCAGGACGACCAGGCGGCCGGGCCCGTGGCGAGGGCATCGGCCTCGGTGAGCGCGTGCAGCAGCTCCAGGGTGCCCTCGGAGCCGGCGGCCTCGGCGACGGAGCGCACGGTGGCCGGGTCCTCCAGGTCGCGCCGGGTCGCGGTGTCGATGAGCGTGAGGTGATGCCGTACGAGGGTGGCGATGACGGTCACGTCGTGGCGGTCGAAGCCGATCCGGGTGGCCACGTCCTTGGCGATGATCTCGCCCGCCACGGAGTGGTCGCCGGGCCAGCCCTTGCCGATGTCGTGCAGCAGCGCGGCGACCAGCAGCAGGTCGGGGCGGCTGACCCGGCGGGTGAACTCGGAGGCGCGCACCGCGGTCTCGATGAGGTGCCGGTCGACGGTCCACAGGTGCACGGCGTTGCGCTGCGGGCGGCAGCGGACCCGCTCCCAGTCGGGCAGCAGCCGGGTGATCAGCCCCTCGGCCTCCAGCGCCTCCCACACCTCGATGGTGGGGCGGCCGGAGCCGAGCAGGGTGACGAGCTGTTCGCGGGCCTCGGCGGGCCAGGGCGTGGGCAGCGGACGCACGGTGGCCGCCAGGCGCCGTACGGCGTGCAGCGAGAGCGGGAGGCCGGCCTGCGCGGCGGCGGCCGCGGCGCGCAGCGGCAGCACGGGGTCGCGTTCGGGGCGCGCGGCGCGGGCGAGCACCACCTCGCCGTCCTGCTCCACCACTCCCTCGGCCAGCGGGGACCGCTCGGTGGTCGGCTTCCCGCCGCCCAGCATGGCGCGCAGCCGGGGTCGCACGGCGCGTGACCGCAGTACGCGCCCCACTTCGCGCCAGGTGACGTCGCTGGCGTACGAGATGACCCGGGCCGCCTCGTACACCTGCCGCAACAGGGTGTCCGCGTCGAGCAGGCCGAGCTCGGCGGCCACCTGGTCCTGCTCCTGGAGGGCGAGCCGGTCGGTGGCGCGCCCGGTGGCGAGGTGCAGGGCGTCCCGGACGTCGAGCAGGCGGCGCCGGGCGTCGGCGAGGCCCTCGCGCGGGGCGTCGGCGAGCCAGGAGGCGGCGACGGCCCGCAGGGCGGTGGCGTCGCGCAGCCCGCCGCGGGCCTCCTTCAGGTCGGGTTCCAACAGGTACTGCAGCTCGCCTTGGCGCTCGGCGCGCTCGGCGCACAGTTCCTGGAGTTCGGGCAGGCGTTTGGGGGCCTGGTTGCGCCAGTCGGCCAGGACAGCCGTGCGCAGCGAGGCGGTGAGGCCGAGGTCACCGGCGATGTGCCGGGCGTCCAGCAGTCCGAGCTGCACCTTGAGGTCCTCGCCGGCGGTCTTGCGGGCCTCGGCGGGTGTGCGGACGGAGTGGTCGAGGTCCAGGCCCAGGTCCCAGACGGGGTACCAGAGCCGGTCGGCGAGGGCGGCGACGGCCTTGGTGTCACTGCCGTCGTGCAGCAGGAGCAGGTCGAGGTCGCTGCGCGGGGACAGCTCGCCGCGCCCGTAGCCGCCGACGGCGACGAGAGAGGCACCGCGCAGTCCCTCGGCGCCCGCCGCGAACAGGCCGGTGAGCCAGTCGTCGGTCAGTTCGGCCAGGGCCGCACGGCGCGGCGGCCCGGACCGCGCCTCCTCGGTGAGGAGACGCAGCCGGGCCGCCGCGTAGCCGCTGGGT
>NZ_JBEOXI010000050.1:0-41544 GCF_040296465.1 Streptomyces sp. NPDC002130 | reverse complement strand
CGTGCGGGACGCGACGCCGATGGAGGCGGGGGCGTACACCGTCATCGTCACGGCGACGACGGTCCCGCAGTTCCCCGCGGCGCGCAGGAAACAACGGCGCTCCGCGCGGAGCGCAAGCGCCCGCTCCACGATCGCCTCCAACTGCTCGTGATGCGCGCCCTTCCAATAGGCCCGCCCACACGCACCGCACCGCGCGAACACGTCATACGTCGCATGCGTGCCGTGCTTCAGCTGGTCCGCGACCTCGTCCTTGCTCGCCCTGCGCAGCATCCCGTTGCAAGCCGTGCAGCGCGTCCAGGGCAGCAACTCGGGCCGGAACCGTTCCAGTACGTCCCGCAGCTGTTCCTCCGGCCGGGTGCTGTACACGAACGCCCCCGCCCACAGCTCGCGCCGCCGCAGCAACCCCCGGTCGCGGCTCAGCATCACCCGCTGCTCGGCGGCCGAACGCGCCGCGAGGGCCGGGTCGCCGATGTCGGTCGACTCGTAGGCCGTGTCCACGCCGAGCAGGCGCAGCCGGCGGGCCAGCGTGCCGAGGTGCACGTCGAGGAGGAAGCGCAGGGGAGCGCCCGGGACCTGCTGCGGACGGGCCACAGCCCGGACCGTCACCGACTCGCCGGCCGACGGGACGTGCGCGAAGGGCACCTCGCGGCCGTCCACGAGCAGCGCGCCGACCTCCGTCAGCGGCACGCCCAGCGACTCGACGACATGGCCGAGGCTGGAGACGCCGTCGGTGGCGGCCCGTACGGTGCCGTCCCTGCGGGCCTGGGAGACGAAGACGTGCAGCTCGGGGGCGAACTCGACGTGGATCTCGGGACCGTTCACCCGGTCAGGATGACACGGCGACGGGCGCCGGCCTCAGGGTTTTCCGGCCGGCAGGCCGTGCTCCAGGACGTCCAGGGCGCGGTCGACGAGATCCCGGATGTCGTCCCGGTGGCCGGTCTCGGCCCAGTAGTGGGAGGCCTCCATCAGCCCGCCCATCACGGACATGGCGAAAACCCGCAGCTCCAGGCCGTCGGGATCGAGCCCGGAGCGCTCCGCGAGGGCCTCGCGCAGCAGTCGGCCGGTCGCGGCCATGCTCTCCAACATCCGGGCGCGGACGGCCGGGACCTCGACGCCGAGCCGCGTCCGCAGCCGCGTCACCTCGGGCTCCTCGGCGAGGCTCAGGTCGAGGGCCGTGCGCATCACGTGCCGCACGGCGTCGGCCCACGACTCGTCCTGCGGCCGGGCCCGCAGCTCCGCCATCACCACCGGGTCCCACTCGTCGGTGACGACGATGTCCTCCTTGGTCGGGAAGTACCGGAAGACCGTCGACGGCGACACCTCGGCGCGCTCGGCGATCTGCTCGACCGTCGTGGCGTCGTAGCCCTGCTCCTCGATCAGCGCGTAGGTCGCGGTGCGGATCGCCTGGCGGGTCTTGATCTTCTTCCGTTCCCGGAGCCCCGGCTGGGGGCGGTCGGCGGAAGTGGTGCGTGCGGCCGTCATGAAGGTCATTGTCGGGCATCGGACTCGGGCCGCAATGAAAGTAGCTGTCAAATGATGGTGACTCTCAATCGCCATGGTGTCCGGGCATGCAGAAAGGCCACGGCTGGATGCCGTGGCCTTGAGAGGGTGAGAGGGGGCCTACCCGTGCTGGTACGCCACCAGCGAGATCCCCACGTAATGCGTGATGAAGGCCGCCAGGGTGAAGGAGTGGAACACCTCGTGGAAGCCGAACCAGCGCGGTGACGGGTTGGGCCGCTTGATCCCGTAGACCACGCCGCCCGCGCTGTAGAGCAGGCCGCCGACGACGACCAGGACCAGGACGGCGATGCCGCCGGTCCGCATGAAGTCCGGCAGGTAGAAGACGGCCGCCCAGCCCATCGCGATGTAGCAGGGCGTGTAGAGCCAGCGCGGGGCGCCGACCCAGAAGACGCGGAAGAGGATGCCGGCCACGGCCGCGGCCCAGATGCCCCACAGCAGCCACTGACCCTTGGCGCCCGGCAGGAGCAGCATGGTCAGCGGCGTGTAGGTGCCCGCGATGATCAGGAAGATGTTGGCGTGGTCCAGCCGGCGCAGGACGCCGTCCATGCGCGGGCTCCAGTTGCCCCGGTGGTACAGCGCGCTCACACCGAACAGCAGGCAGGCTGTCAGCGCGAAGATCCCGCAGGCGATGCGCCCTCTGGAGGAGTCGGCGAGCGCGGTCAGCACCAGGCCCGCGACCAGAACGGCCGGGAACATGCCCAGGTGCAGCCAGCCGCGCAGCTTCGGCTTGACCGGATGCGGCAGGGAGAGCGCCTTCGGACCGTGGCCGTCGGCCGCCGAGTCCGTGGGCGCGTCGGGGACGAACGCAGTCATGGCCGAATGGTAGCTACGGAACCGTAAGTGGCGTGTCGGTGCCGTCGATTGACCGGCGAAGAGTGGCCATCCTCTCACCGCGCCCCGGCGATGGTCACGCAAACGGACTGCCACGTGAACGCAACGTGCACGCAAAGCGGCGCGCGGAAACCGTGGCGAGCCTCACGTTGCTCACCTGTGCGCTCCTCTGGACAGATGGGCGCGCACGTCGGATGATCAAATGAGTGCGGTCGGCACCGGATGAGCGCCAAGATCCACCCTGAAGCATCCGGGTCGCAGCCCCCACGGGGCCTCCACATCACAAAAAATCCCTCATTTAGGAGCAATCGTGGCGCGCGACATCGCGGCTCCCACCGTCCCCACCAACCATCAGGGACTGATCTCGTGGGTCAACGAGATCGCCGAACTGACGCAGCCGGACAACGTGGTCTGGTGTGACGGATCCGAGGCCGAGTACGAGCGACTGTGCGAGGAGCTCGTCGAGAAGGGCACCTTCCGCAAACTCGACCCGATCAAGCGCCCCCACTCCTACTACGCCGCCTCCGACCCCACCGACGTCGCGCGCGTCGAGGACCGGACGTTCATCTGCTCCGAGAAGGAGGCGGACGCGGGCCCGACCAACCACTGGAAGGCCCCCGCCGAGATGCGGGAGATCTTCCAGGGCACCGGCGGCCAGGGCGGTCTGTTCCGCGGCTCGATGCGCGGCCGGACCATGTACGTCGTGCCCTTCTGCATGGGCCCGCTCGGCTCGCCGCTGTCCGCACCCGGCGTGGAGATCACCGACTCGGCGTACGTCGCCGTCTCCATGCGCACCATGACCCGCATGGGCCAGGCCGTCCTCGACGAGCTCGGCTCCGACGGCTTCTTCGTCAAGGCCGTCCACACCCTCGGCGCCCCGCTGGAGCCCGGCCAGGCGGACGTCCCCTGGCCCTGCAACCAGACCAAGTACATCTCGCACTTCCCCGAGGACCGCGAGATCTGGTCCTACGGCTCGGGCTACGGCGGCAACGCCCTGCTCGGCAAGAAGTGCTACGCCCTGCGCATCGCCTCCGTCATGGCCCGTGACGAGGGCTGGCTCGCCGAGCACATGCTCGTCCTGAAGCTGACCCCGCCGCGTGGCGAGGCCAAGTACGTCGCCGCGGCCTTCCCGAGCGCCTGTGGCAAGACCAACCTCGCCATGCTGGAGCCGACCGTCCCCGGCTGGACGGTCGAGACCATCGGCGACGACATCGCCTGGATGCGCTTCGGCGAGGACGGCCGCCTCTACGCCATCAACCCCGAGGCCGGCTTCTTCGGTGTCGCGCCCGGCACCGGCGAGCACACCAACGCCAACGCGATGAAGACGCTCTGGGGCAACTCCGTCTTCACCAACGTCGCCCTCACCGACGACAACGACATCTGGTGGGAGGGCATGACCGAGGAGACCCCGGCCCACCTCACGGACTGGAAGGGCAACGACTGGACTCCCGAGTCCGGCGTCCCGGCCGCCCACCCCAACGCCCGCTTCACCGTCCCGGCCTCGCAGTGCCCGATCATCGCGCCCGAGTGGGAGGACCCCAAGGGCGTGCCGATCTCTGCGATCCTCTTCGGGGGCCGCCGCGCCACCGCCGTACCGCTGGTGACGGAGTCCTTCGACTGGAACCACGGCGTCTTCCTCGGCGCCAACGTGGCCTCCGAGAAGACCGCCGCCGCCGAGGGCAAGGTCGGCGAGCTGCGCCGTGACCCGTTCGCGATGCTGCCGTTCTGCGGCTACAACATGGGCGACTACATGGCCCACTGGATCGACGTGGCCAAGGACAAGGACCAGTCCAAGCTGCCGAAGATCTACTACGTCAACTGGTTTCGCAAGGACGACGACGGCAAGTTCGTCTGGCCCGGCTTCGGCGAGAACAGCCGCGTCCTGAAGTGGATCGTGGAGCGCCTGGACGGCGAGGCCGAGGGCGTCGAGACGCCGATCGGCATCCTGCCGACCAAGGAGGCCCTCGACACGAACGGCCTGGACCTGGCCGAGTCCGACCTGGAGTTCCTGCTCACGGTCGACAAGGAGGTCTGGCGCGAGGAGGCCGCCCTGGTCCCCGAGCACCTGAACACCTTCGGCGACCACACGCCGAAGGAGCTGTGGGACCAGTACCGCGCGCTGGTGGAGCGCCTGGGCTGAGCCCACCCCGAACTCCGCGGCCGGCTGGAACCGACAGTGCCCTGACCAGCAACATCGTCACGGCCGGCCGCGGAACAGACAGGCGGGGCCCGCACAACGGCGTGCGGGGTTCCGGGCTCGTCACCGCCCTCCGTCCGCCCCGACGGAGCCTGGCGGCGACAGGCCCACTCCCGCCCGCTTCGGCGCGGCCCGCCCCGCGGGCTCACGAACGTGCCGATGAATGACCGAGCGCTCCGGCCGACGGCCTACGTCGACCGGGGCGCTCGGGCGTTTTCAGGGCGCCGGTGGCGGTGACGGCGACGGTTTCGGCGTCGGTGAACAGTTCGCAATGACTTCGACGGCTCATGACCACTACGGTGACAACACCGATTCCGTCCCCTGGCCCGTTCGCTCCTCCGGTGCCGGCCATAGGCGAGGATGAGGCGATTCATCGGTCCTTGCCCCTCATTCGCTTGACCTACCACCAAGAGAGGCGACTGACACCACGCCACTGACAGCGGCGAAGATCTTCAGATTTCGCTTTTCATCCACTTCTAGACCCCGCTCTTAAGCTCTTGTCGGCCGTGGTGATGGTGGAGAGCTGGCTGTAGTCCGTCCATGTTTCGTTCGTGCGGGCGGTGATGCTCGCGCCCGCCGTCTCGAATATTCGAAGTATCGTGTCAGGAGCGGGTCTTCCGATGGGCTAAGGGCTGTCCCGCAATGCTCGGTTGGCTACAAACGAGGCGGAGGATCTGCCGTCAGCGGAGGCGAAGGGCGGGGGCAAGCGGACCCGCCTATGCTTCCGCCATGCAGCAGCCTCGATCCATGGCGATGACCGGTGGTGACCTGGTTGCGGCGTTTCCGCGCCAGCTTGCCAATGACGTTCGCGCGGTCTTGGCGGTCATGCCGGAGGCCCGGATGGCACCTGCGTCGCCGTTCCAGGTGCACGTGGGCGATGAAGCCGTCGCCATTCCGTATCGGATCTATCAGGACGAGCTGCCGGCCGACGTGGTGCGCTCGCTGACGGTGGTGCAGCAGGCGATCCTGCACTGTCTGTACTCACGGCACTGCGACGGGCTGGTCCGCCAGCGTCACCTGGAGCAAATCGCCAGTTCCGACGAACTGTGGGTGGTGCCGTTCGTGGTGCAGTTGGCCGGCGAGTACGTCTTAGAGATCTTGGAATCCATCCAACATGGCCTTTCCGACCTGCCCTCCAAGCGGTCTGCTCAGCGGCTGGCATACGGGGACTTCATCGCACGGAATCCGGGATTCTTCGCTCGGTCCGAGCGCCGGGTGGTGAGCTACTGGTCCTGCTACTACCGGTGGGAGTTCCCCGTGTTCGGCACATACCCGGGCTGCCATCTGCTGGAGCTTTTGCGGGCCGCCGCAATCGACCGCACAGGCAGGCCATGGCCCCGCCACACGCCCGCCGGACTAACGGCGGAGCCTGGTCCGTGAGATGAACACCGTCGCCGTCATCCGGTGAGTGCGAGGTTGTGCAGGTGGGCGATGCCGAGCACCGCGTGGTGGACGCCGTCGCCTTTCAGCCGGCAGTCGCGAAGGATCTTCCACGTCTTCATGCGGGCGAAGACGTGCTCGACACGGGCCCGGACCTGCTTGTGGGACTTGTTGTGCGCCTGCTTCCAGGCGGTCGGTTCTTCGTCCTTCGCGTGGCGGCGATGTGGGATGACCAGCCCTGTTCCCCGGTAGCCGCCGTCGGCGATGGTGGTCGTGGTGCCGACGGCGGTCTGGGCGCCGGACTCGCTCCAGGCCCGGCAGTCGTTGCGGTTGCCAGGCAAGGGCTGGCCGACCACGACGACCAGGCGGGTGTCGGCGTCGATGACCACCTGGTGATTGGTGGAGTATCGGTAGTTCTTCGACTGCTCTGCAATCTTGTGGTCGCGGGTGGGCACCAACGTGCCGTCGACGATGAGCACCGTATCCCTGCGGAACCGCTTCCTGGTTTGCAGCGCCAACAACGGACCGGTGCGGTCGATGATGCGATCGGCCGCTGACTGGAGATCCCGAAGAGTGGGGCAAGTTGGCGCAGGGTCAGGTTGGTGCGCCAGTACGCCGTGACCAGCAGCACCCGATCCTCCAGCGGCAGGCTCCACGGCCGGCCCCGGCGGCCTGCGTCGCCGCCCTCACGCCGCAGCCGACGCATCAGCTTGCCAAACACCCGCGGGCTCAGCCCGGTAAACGGGGCTATCCAAGACGACTCCGACGCGGTGATCACACGAGACACCGCAAGATCATCTCAGCCGTGGCCAGCCGTTACGGGACAGCCTTTAGGAAGGCGAAGACCGCCAGGATCAATTCGCCTGCTGCTGCGATCACTCCGAGCGCAATCGGCACGGTGTCGCCACTAACGGGGGCCGTAGTCCCGTAGCTGGCTGCTCCTTACCGCACCCTCGCGAGAGGTGCCCGTCCCCCTGCGTGAAGCAGAAGGACGGGCTGGTTTTTGTCGCTGGAAGTCAATCGATGATGGTCAGGACGATTCCGATCACTCCCAACATGATGCCGGTCCAGATGAGAATGGCGAGAATGGATTTCTTGGTCATTGGCATGCATCCACGGTGCTGAGTCCGTTACCGATGAGGCCTATCCCGCCTCCGATCGCTGCCACGGATGCAGGCGTGGACAAGCCTCCTGAACCGATGGCAGACGCGATTCCCGCGCCAAGCGCCACTGCGCCGCCGAGGAGTTGCAGGCCTGAACCTATACACCCCAACGAGATCATGCCGGTGGGGTCGGTGCGGTTGATGCAATCTCCGGCGGCGTACAGGTAGGGGTTGGCCTCTTGGCCGGAGGGGTCGGGTTGGGTGAAGCGGCCGAGGGACGGGTCGTAGTAGCGGTGGCCCATCTTGTACAGCCCGGTCGGGTCGAGGTAGGCGCCGGTGTAGCGGTGGGGCTGGGGGGCTGCCTCGGTGGTGGTGCCGCGGGGCAGGCCGGTGGGGCCGTAGGTGTAGGTGTGCGTGCGCTTGCCCGCGTCGTCGACCAGGCCGAGGACGTTGCCCGTGGCGTCCGTGAGGTAGTAGTAGGACTTCCCCCCAGTCGTCATGGAGTTCAAGGTGCCCGCCGGTTCGCGGATGAATCCGGTGTCCACGCCGTTGGTGGTCGTGGATGCCAGGCCGAGCGCGGTGTGGTGGAACCAGGTCGAACCCAGCTTCGTACGCTCGGAGTTGTCCGTGCCCGCGTGGACCAGGTCGTAGGACTTGCCGGCCGCGGTGATGGAGGAGAGCTGGCTGTAGTCCGTCCACGTCTCGTTCGTGCGGGCGGTGGTGCTCGCGCCTGCCGTCTCGTTGCCGAGCTTGTCGTAGGACCAGCCCGTGGTGGAGCCGTTCTTGTCGGTCAGTTCGCTCGCGTCGTCGTAGGTGTAGGTGGTGCCGCCCGGGCAGGCGTTCTTGCTGCCGTCCTGGGAGGTGAGGTTGCCGGCCTTGTCCCAGCAGTACAGCCACGACGCCTTGCGGGCGCCCGCGGAGTCGGCTTCCAGGGCGTAACGCAGGCGGTCCTGGGAGTCGTAGTCGTAGGTGGTCTTGTACTTGGTGAGGTTGTCGGTGCGGGTGCGGATCTTCGTGGTGTCCTTGCCCGCGGTGTTCTTGTAGTCGTAGGTCAGGTGGATCAGTGTGGTCGTACCCGAGGTGGTCTTGATGGCCTCGGGGCGGCCGTTGTCGTCGATCGTCACCGACTGCGTCGTACCGCCGGGGTAGACCGTCTTGGTGCGTTTGTCGTTGTCGTCGTAGTCGAAGTCGGTCTTCTTGCCGTCCGGGGCGGTCAGGTGGTCCAGGCGGCCGGCTTTGTCCCAGGTGTAGTCGGTCTTGCCGGTCGGGTCGGTGTAGTGGTCGACCTCGCCGCCGGGCGTGTACGCGAGGGCGGTCTGGGCGCCGTTCTGCAGGGTGCGGACGCTTTCGCGGTTGAGCTTGTCGTAGGTCCAGCCCGTGCTGCCGGAGGCGTCGGTGCGGGTCCTGACGTTGCCGTCGCCGTCGTAGGAGTAGGTGACCGTGGCGTTGGTGGACGACACCTTCGTCACGCGGTCGCGGTTGTCGTAGACGTAGACGGTCTTGATGCCGCGTCCGTCGGTGACGGTCTCCACCCGGCCGAGTGCGTCGTAGGTGTAGGCCGTCGTGCCCAGTGGGGCGGGCGGGGTGACCTTCTTGAGGTTGCCCTTGGTGTCGTACTCGAAGGAGGTGATCTTGCCGCCTGCGTCCTTGGCGGTGCAGCGCTGGCCCTCGAAGCCGCCGCAGGTCGGGGTGTCCTTGTTGTAGGTGTACTCGCGGGTGCCACCGGCCGTGCCGGACGTGGTCACCGACATCGTGTTGCCGTTGGTGTCGTACTTGAAGGTGTCCTTGCGGCCGTCCGCGGTGGTGAAGTCGTTGGGCAGGTCCGTGCCGGCGACGGTCTGGTAGGCCGTCACGGACGCCGTCGCACCGAGCGGGAGCTTCTGGGAGACGGCGTTGTTGCGGCCGTCCCAGCCGTAGGTCGTGGTGTTGCCGCCGGTGCCGTCCGCGCCCGTGCCCATCGCGTCGATCGCGCTCTGCAGGAGGTGGTTGGTGTACTTGGCGTGGCGCGAGTGATCGAGGGGGTCGGTGATCTTGGTGACCTCGCCGTCGGCGTTGTGCAGGTACTTCGTGGCGTCGCCGTCGGGGTCGGTGACCGTCGTGGTGCCCGCGTCGGAGGGGGTGGCGGCCGTGTAGTCGTAGCGCCATGTCGGACCGACGTGGCCGTTGCTCGTCACTTCGGTGGCACGCTGCACGGACCTGACGCGGTTGTGGGCGTCGTAGGTGAACAGGGTGATGGTGCCCTCGGGCGTGGTCACCTTCGTCAGGCGGCGTAAGGAGTCGTACGCGTACGCCGTGGCCTTGCCGTCGGTGTCGGTGACCTTCGCCAGGTTGCCCGCCGGGTCCAGGTCGAACACGGCCGTGCGGCCCGTGTGATCCCTGGCCTGCCACTGGCTTGCGTCCGTCTTCACCAGGTCGATCCACCGGCCCGAGCGGGTCTCGGTCAGCTTGAAGCCCTTGTGCTCGCTGCCCTCGTCGTGCTGGTCGACGGTGATCGTGCCGTCGTTCTTGTCCGTGACCTTCGTCAGCGTGCCATGCTCGTCGAAGGTGTCCTTCGAACCGGACTTGCGGTCGGTCAGGGTGTAGGTGCCGTCCGCGTTCTTCTTCAGGTCCTTGGAGTAGCCCGTCGGCGTGGTGTAACCGCCGGTGGACGTCTGCTTGAAGCGCAGAGCGTCGCCGGTGGCGTCGTAGACGATCACTTCCCCGTCACCGAACTGGAGGTAGCGCTCGTACGCCTGCCACCAGCGCTGCGAGACCTTTCCCCAGGGCGCCTCCAGGGAGTTGTACGTCCGGGTCAGCTGCAGCTTCTGGCCGACGCCTGCGATGTCGAAGTCCGTCGCGGCGAGCATCAGGTTGCCGTTGGACACGTTCACCCGCGCCACGAGTGCGTCGTTCAAGCGCGTGTCGATGATGCGGTGCCAGGGCACCTCGCCCTGCCCCTCGGGAACGGATGGGGTGACCTCGGCAGCGGCCCCCGCCCGTTCGGAGCCGGCCTTGCCGCCCGTACGGGCCTGCTGCGCCGCCCGCCAAGCGGCGACCTCCGCCGTCGGCTTGGCCTCAGCCTGCGACTCTGGTGCCTTGACCGACCCGGCCGGCGTCGCGGGAGCCTCCACCTTGGTCGGGTTCGTCCACGGGCTCTCCGGCTTCGGTAGCTCCGGCTTCGGCGTCGCCGCCAGCCCGGGTGCCGCCGAGAGCAACACAGCGGCGGTCGTGATCGCGGACAGGAGAGCGGTTCTGTGTGTTCTTCGGGCACGCCACAGCGACGTGCTTCCCGCACGTGAATGCATCAGCTTCCCCCACGGAAGTCAGACAGACAGTCAGAACCGGTGACGCAGACGGTCACCTGGGCCACACAAGTTGTCACAAGAAGCGCACAAATCAACGCGGCGTGCCCTCGAACGCCCCTTGCATGCGGCCTGGAATGAGCCCTGCCGGTTCTCCCCGTCAAACCAGGGCGATGCGGGCTCAACTGTCGCGTGAGGCAGGCGGAATAGACGGTTCTGTCCTCACTTGTGGGGGGCATGTTGACCGAAACCTGTGTGAGCATCATGGTCGAGACGGCGTGCGGAGCGGGAGTTCGAGCCGCAGCTCGGCGGGCGGTTCGGTTCCGGGACGACCGGGGAAGTGCCGTCGCGGCGGTCCGGGGGAACGCAGACCTTCCGGCTGGACGGGATCTCGCCCGCCCTGCTCCGGGCGGAGGACTCCGACGAGCCGTGGGTCGTTCTGTTCGACCCTGCCCGGCTGATCCGGGGGACGGGCGGTGGCGCGAGCCGAGCCCGGTGAGGAGTGGGGCGAATTCTCCCTGGTGGCGCAACCGTTGTCCGCCGACCCCGCCGGCGCCTGGTTGCCGCCCGGTGCCCGCGGCCTTGTCGTGCGGCTCGATCCGGCCACGGTTTTTTGCGGTCCGTCACGCTCCACGACGACCATGGCCCCCCGACCACGACGGTCGATGAGGCGAGTGTCCGCAACGTGCGGTCGCCGGCCGCGACGGGGCGGGTGGTGGCGCGGATGGGCGGGACCCTGGTCGAGCCCGTCCGGCTGACGGCCGTTGTCGCCGTCGAGGTTGACCCGTACGAGGACCTGGCCTTCACGGGCGAGCCGTCGGTCCGGTCCTGGGCGGTTTCGGTCGGCGGGCGGGAGCCGGCAATGACCCGGGACTACGCGCCGGACGCGACGAGCCCGTTGGCGGCTCGGCCGGTCGAACTGTTCGCGCCGGCCAGGATCGTGTCCCGCTTGGCGCACGTCACGGCCATGTCGGCGACCGCCGTCCGGGCCGGTGTCCGTCCGCTGCGCACCTTCCCGTAAACAGTGCCTGGGCTCCGGGCGAGAGCCTGACGTGCGGTTTCACCGTCGCCCCGGAGACGGGCGTCCTGGTGCGGGCGGAGGCAGAGGCGGACGGCCGCGGGGTCTTCCGCCACGTCGTCTCCGCGCTCCGGCCGATCCGGTCGTCCCCGGCCGCGTGGAGCCGGGGGCGGGTGACAGCCGGGGGTGACCAGGGGGTCACATCGCGGTCTCCGACAGGCGTGACGGATTCGGGCGCGGGTACCCGATCGCCCTCACGAAGGGGTTAGTGGCTCCCGGTCCGCGCGTCGCTGCGGGTGCGCGCGGACCGGGGCCGTCAGGGGGCCCGGGAGGGGCTCAGCGGGACGCGAGTTCGCGGGGCTCCAGGGCCGCCGTGTGGGCATCCATGCGCTCGGCGGCCAGGATCGCGGCCGCCGTGTCGGCGCGGGAGGCGGCCACGACCAGGGCTCGGCCCGCCAGGGCGTGCGCCCGCCGGTGCAGGGCGGCGGCATTCTTCTCGCGTCGGCCGCTCATCGGCGCCCGCACGGGGGTGCGGCCTCCCCGCAGCCTGCTCACCTGCTCCGTGAGCCGCTCCGCCGCCGTGTCCAGGTCGGCCGAGGCCTGCGCCGCACGCAGCTCGTCCGTGACCGCGAGCAGGGCGGCGAGGTGGCCCGCGAGCTGGATGTCCAGCTCTTCCTCGCGGGAACGGTGGGGGAAGTCCGGGTTGGGGCCGTCCACCGTGCTGTGGACCGACTTGGTGCGGATCGGTTCGTACATGGGAAGGCCTCCTGAGTGCTTACAGGAAACCATCCTAGCTTAGATTTCGTCTAAAGTTGAGTTGTTCACAAAACAGGACTGCCCGCGCACATAGGGTGAGCGGGCAGCCGGGTAGAGGCTCGGTCGGATCAGGGCTGGCTGTAGCCGTCCAGGAAGTGCCCGATCCGCCCCACCGCGTCGGTCAGGTCCCCGACCGTCGGCAGGGTCACCACCCGGAAGTGGTCCGGCTCCGGCCAGTTGAAGCCCGTGCCCTGGACGACCATGATCTTCTCGCGCCGGAGCAGGTCCAGGACCATGCGGCGGTCGTCCTTGATCTTGAAGACCTTGGGGTCGAGGCGCGGGAAGAGGTACAGAGCGCCCTTCGGCTTCACACAGCTCACGCCGGGGATCTGGGTCAGCAGCTCGTACGCCGTGTCCCGCTGCTCGCGCAGCCGTCCGCCCGGCAGCACCAGGTCGTTGATCGTCTGGCGCCCGCTGAGTGCAGCGACCACTCCGTGCTGCCCCGGCATGTTCGCGCACAGGCGCATGTTCGCCAGGATCGTCAGGCCCTCGATGTAGGAGTCGGCGTGGGCGCGCGGCCCGGAGATCGACATCCAGCCGACCCGGTAGCCCGCGACCCGGTAGGCCTTCGACATGCCGTTGAAGGTGAGGGTGAGCAGGTCCGGGGCGACGGAGGCGGTCGGGGTGTGGGTGGCGCCGTCGTAGAGGATCTTGTCGTAGATCTCGTCGGAGCAGACGAGGAGGTTGTGCCGGCGGGCGATGTCGGTCAGGCCCTTGATCATCGCCTCGTCGTAGACGGCCCCCGTCGGATTGTTGGGGTTGATGATCACGAGCGCCTTGGTGCGGTCGGTGACCTTGCGCTCGATGTCGGCGAGGTCCGGCATCCAGTCGGCCTGCTCGTCGCAGCGGTAGTGCACGGCGGTGCCGCCGGACAGGGAGACGGCGGCGGTCCACAGCGGGTAGTCGGGCGCGGGCACGAGGACCTCGTCGCCGTCGTCCAGCAGGCCCTGCATCGCCATCACGATCAGCTCGGAGACGCCGTTGCCGATGAAGACGTGCTCGACGTCGGTCTCGATGCCGAGGGTCTGGTTGTGCATGACGACGGCCCGGCGTGCGGCCAGCAGGCCCTTGGCGTCGCCGTAGCCGTGCGCGGTGGACACGTTGCGGAGGATGTCCTCCAGGATCTCCGGCGGGCACTCGAAGCCGAACGCGGCCGGATTGCCGGTGTTCAGCTTGAGGATCCGATGACCGGCAGCTTCCAGTCGCATCGCCTCCTCGAGCACCGGGCCCCGGATCTCGTAACAGACGTTGGCGAGCTTGGTCGACTGGATCACCTGCATGTCTGGGAGCTTACGGCCCGGTAATGGCTCCCGGGTCGTGTTTTCCGCCACGTGAGACGCGGGGATTTGAGGCGATATCGCCGCACGCTGTCCCACCAGCCCCTTCGGTCCCTAGAATGCGCCGCCATGTCCAAGCCATTCGATTACGCCGACGGAGCGACGGGCGGCGAGCCGCAGGGCCCGCCGAACGTCTACCTGCCCCAGGGGGCCACCCCTCCGGCGTACGACGCCTACGCGGATCCGGCGGCGGCACACGGATGGCAGGACGTGTACGGCCCGACGAACCCGGCGGCCGCCCGGAGCACCCCGCATCCGGGCGGCGGCACGACCGGCGGGGGCGGAACGGCCGACCCTTCCGGCGCCGGTGCGGACGCTGCCCGCGGCGGGCCCGTGTATTCCGGCGGCGCCGACGGCCTCGCGTACTCCGGCGGCGGCACGGACGATGCCCGCAGTGGCCACGCGTACTCCGGCGACCCCGCATACTCCGGCGACCCCGCCTACCCCGACGCCGACGGGTTCGCGTATTCCGGCGGCGCCGACGGCCTCGCGTACTCCGGCGGCGGCGCGGACGATGCCCGCAGTGGCCCCGCGTACTCCGGCGACCCCGCCTACCCCGGTGACGCCGCCGGGTTCGCGTACCCCCGCGACGTCCTCGCCCCCTCGCACCCCGAGGGCGCGGACGGCATCGGTGAGACGCGCGAGCTGCCGGTGGTGCCGGGGCCGGGTGGCCGGTCCGGGGCCGGGTACCGGGCCCGGCGCAAGCCGCCCGCGCGGCGGTCGCGCCGGGTGGCGGTCGCCGCCGGTGCCGTGGGTGCCGTGTCCGCGGCCGTACTCATCGCCGGGGTCTCCTTCTCGGGCGGGTCCTCCGGCGGGACACGGGGCGGCGAGGGCGGCCGCACCGATCCGACGGCGGCGGGGGAGTCCTCGACGGCGTCCCCCGCGGACACCGGTCCGGCGGCGAGCCCCGACGCCCCGCTCGCGGGCCGACCGGGGGAATCTGACGGTCCGTCCGGCGCCGCGTCCCCGAGTCCGCCCCCCACGGTGGGCCGGACCCCGTCCGCGTCCGCCACGCAAGGCGCGCGGCCCCCGGCCGTCACCCCCACGACCACTGCCCCGGCCGACTCCGGCCCCAGCCCCACGGCCACGACCTCGGCCCCCGGCAGATCCGACGGGAAACCCGGACACGGACCCGGCGGCGCCAAGGGACCCAAGTGACCTGCCCCTGAGGGCGGTTGAGTAGGGTCGTTCAGGACGCCGGGATTCCGGTTGTGGAACAGGTTCTTGTGCCGCCCCCCTCTGCACGATCACAATGCACATGACAATCGTGCAGGCGGCCGGAGGATTTCCGGCCGCCTCCGTCGCAAGAGGGGACCCCCCATGAGAAAACCTCTCGCCGCCGCGTTCTGCGCCCTGGCGATAGCCGGGGCCGGCGCGGCTCCCGCGACCGCTGCCGAGGCCGCCCCCACGGGCGTCGGCAAGGCCGCGGACACGGGCTCGGCCACGTCCGCCGTCTCCGGCGTGGTCACGTCCGTGGAGCAGACGCTGTCCGGGCTCCGCGGCCCTCAGGCCAAGGCCGTGAACTTCGCCGGCACCGTCGCGCTCAGCAACTGCTCCGGCTCGGTCGTCCGCATGCCGGACTCCGAGGCCGACGACCCGGCACTCGTGATGACCAACGGCCACTGCCTGGAGTCCGGCTTCCCCGGCCCCGGCGAGGTCCTCGTCGACAAGGCCTCCAGCCGCACCTTCACCCTGCTGAACGCCTCCGGCTCGCGCGTCGCCACCCTGCGCGCCGCCAAGCTGGCCTACGGCACGATGACCGACACGGACGTCGCGCTGTACCAGCTCACCACCACGTACGCGCGGATCAAGAGCTCGTACAACATCAACGCGCTGACGCTGAACGACAGTCACCCGGTCGCCGGCACCGCCATCGGCATCCCCTCCGGCTACTGGAAGCGCATCTACAGCTGCAACATCGACGGGTTCGTGCCCACCCTGAAGGAGGGCGACTGGACCTGGAAGGACTCGGTCCGCTACACCTCCGCCTGCAACACCATCGGCGGCACGTCCGGCTCGCCCGTCGTCGACCAGGCCACCAACAAGGTCGTCGCCATCAACAACACCGGCAACGAGGACGGTGAGCGCTGCACGGTGAACAACCCGTGCGAGGTCGACGCGAGCGGCAACGTGACCGTCCGCAAGGGCATCAACTACGCCCAGCAGACGCACGGGATCCCGGCCTGCTTCGGGATCGACAACAAGCTCGACCTGAGCGCGAGCGGCTGCACCCTGCCCAGGCCCTGAGGCGGGGTGCCGGCCGGGCGGTCACGCGGGAGGAGTCCTGCGGACCGCCCGGCCCGCCAGTACGTCCGTGCGCGAACCGTCCTCGATCACGAACCGGCCGTCGACCAGGACGTGGGGGATGCCCACCGGGAGCGTGCGCGGCTGCTCGAACGTGGAGCCCGCCGCGACCGTCGCCGGGTCGAAGAGCACCAGGTCGGCCCTGTAGCCCTCGCGGACCAGACCCCGGTCGGGCAGCCGGAGCCGCGCCGCCGGGCGGGACGTGAGGTGCGCGACGCACTCCTCCAGCGACAGCACCCCCAACTCCCTGACGTAGCGCCCCAGATAGTGCGGGAACGTGCCGTAGGCGCGCGGGTGGGGCTTCGCGCCCTGGAGGATGCCGTCCGAGCCGCTGGTGTGCACCCGGTGGCGCATGATCTCCCGGACGTTCTCCTCGTGGCCCACGTGCTGGAGGATCGTCGGGGCCAGCCGGTCGGCCAGCAGCAGGCCACGCGCGGTTGCCCAGGGAGCCTCGCCCCGCCGGTCCGCCGACTCCTGGATGGTCCGGCCGACGAATTCGGCCAGGGCCGGGTCGTTCACGCCCGAGATCTCGATGGTGTCCCACTCGACGGGCACGCCGTGGCAGCCGTCCGAGCCGGTGACCTCCAGATGGTGGCGGATGCGTTCCGCCGTCTCCTCGTCCGCCAGCCGCTTCAGGGTCTGCTCGGGGCCGCCCTCACTCGCCCAGCTCGGCAGCACGGCCGCCAGTGTCGTACAGCCCGGGGTGTACGGGTAGGTGTCGAGGCTGATGTCGGACCCGGCCGCGAGGGCCTCGTCCAGCAGGGTCAGCAGCTCGGGTGCCCGGCCCTTGTTCACGCCGAAGTTCATGGTGGCGTGCGCGAGATGGAGGGAGCAGCCGGCCTCCCGGGTCAGCGCGACCATCTCCTCGTACGCCTCAAGGGCCCCGGCGCCGTAGGAGCGGTGGTGCGGGCAGTAGTAGCCGCCGTACGTCGCCACCACCCGGCACAACTCCGTCAGTTCGGCATCCTGCGCGTACATGCCGGGCGTGTACGTCAGCCCCGACGACATGCCGACGGCGCCCTGCTCCAGCCCCTCCGCGACCAGCCGGCGCATCCGGTCCAGCTCGGCCGGGGTCGCCTCGCGGTCCTCCCAGCCGACGGCGAGCGCCCGGACCGTGCCCTGCGGGATCAGGTAGGCCGCGTTCACGGCGATCCCGCGGTCCAGCCGGTCCAGGTACTCGCCGACCGTGCGCCAGTCGAAGTCGATGTCGTCCCCCGGGCCGTTCCACCCGGCGATCGCCCGCCGCACCTCGCCGAGGGTGCGGTCGTCGACCGGCGCGTACGACAGGCCGTCCTGGCCGATGACCTCCAGGGTCACGCCCTGCGCGGCCTTGGCGCTGTGGTCGTGGTCGCGCAGCAGCGCCAGGTCGCTGTGGGCGTGCATGTCCACGAACCCGGGGGAGAGGACGAGCCCCTCGGCGTCCAGCTCCCGGCGTGCCTTCGGCCGCTGGCAGCCGGCCGCGGCGGCCTCCTTGACGATGGAGACGATCCGGCCGCCGTCGACCACGACATCGGCCCGGTACGCGTCCGAGCCCGAGCCGTCGACGACGTCGGCGTCCCGGATGACGAGCTCTTCCATCGCTGTCTGCCTCCTAGAAGAACGTGCGGACGTAGTCGACGACCGTGCCGTCCGCCTCCGCGACGGGGATCAGCTGCCACTTGTCGAACGAGGTGCACGGGTGGGACAGCCCGAGCCCGACCCAGTCGCCGACCTCCAGGTCCGCCTCCGGCGCGGTGGCGAGCCAGGCGTGCTGGTCGGACAGGCCGGTCACGGACACGCCGGTGGCCGGGCGCTCGGCGCCGTCCCTGCGGATCACCTGGGCGAAGGGCAGGTCGAGGTCGTAGGCCGCGTCCCGCTTGCCCGCGTTGACGAAGGCCTGCTCGGCGGAGGGGCGCGAGACCACCTGCGTCCACAGGCGGAACGCCGGCTCCAGGGCGCCCTCCTCGGGCACCCGGTTGAACGGGGTCAGCTTGCGGTAGTGGCCGTCGTCGTGCGAGACGTAGGCGCCCGAGCGCAGCAACTTCAGTACGGGACGGGACAGTTCGGGAATCTCCGCGAAGACCTCGGCGACCGCGTCGAACCAGGCGCTGCCGCCCGCGCTGACCACGATCTCGTCCAGGCCCGCGAAACGGCCCGCCTTGTCGAAGTCGGCGGCGAGCGCCACCAGCCGGCGCAGCCAGGACGTCACCCGCTCGGTGTCGGCCTTCGGCACCTCGCCCTCGTAGCCCGCGACACCGACGAGCCGCAGGGTCCGGGTGCCCGCCACCGCGTCCGCGACCGCAGCGCACTCGGTCTCCGTGCGGACACCGGTCCGGGCGCCCTCGCCCGCGGCGAGCTCGACGACGACGTCCACGGGGCGCGTGGCGCCGGCGTCCCGCAGCGCGGCGTCCATCAGCTCGACGCCGCGCACGGAGTCGACGTAGCAGACCAGCTCGAAGTCCGGGTCGGCGTCGAGCTCGGCCGCGATCCAGCGCAGGGCCGCCGTGTCGACCAGCTCGTTGGCCAGGAACACGCGCCGGGTCCCGAACGCCCGCGCCACCCGCACCTGGTGCGGAACGGCCAGCGTGATGCCCCACGCCCCGTGCTCGATCTGCCGCTGGAACAGCTGCGGGGCCATGGAGGTCTTGCCGTGCGGCGCGAAGGCCAGGCCGTGCCGGGCCGCGTAGGTCTCCATGAGCTTCAGGTTGTGCTCCAGGCGCTCGGCGGACAGCGCGAGCACGGGCGTGGCGAAGCCGCCGGTGAAGAGGTTGCGGCGCTGGCCGGCCAGCTCGGCGACGGTCAGCCCGTCGGCGTCCGGCGGGAGGCCCTTGAAGCGGTGGTCGACGCGCTCGGCGGCGAGCCGGGCGAGGGCCTCGGCTGCGGTGTCGGCTGGCATGGAGCCTCCTGATCTGCGGTGTTGCAGTATTTGCAACCTTCATTGCATAGGGCGCTGAACGCTGTCTAACATCTCGGCCACCGCCGGTCAATGAAACCGCCACCCACCCGAGCCGCCGAGGAGCTACGACCATCGTGACCCCCACCGGACCTTGCGACGCCCCCGGCGTCGTGGACGTCGTCGCGCTCGGCGAGTCCATGGTCACGTTCCTGCCGTCCGGGCCGGGACGCCTCGCCGACGTTCCGTCCTTCGAGCGGGGGATCGGCGGGGCGGAGTCGAACGTGGCCTGTGTGCTGGCGGCCGCGGGGCACTCCGCGCGGTGGATCAGCAGGGTGGGGGCCGACCCGTTCGGCGACCACCTGGTGGAGACGATCGGCGGGTACGGGGTCGACGTGGCGCACGTCCGGCGCGACCCCGACCGCCCCACCGGCATCTACTTCCGCACCGCCGGGGACCGGGCCGGCGACGCCCACGAGGTGGCCTACTACCGGGCCGGATCGGCCGCCTCGGCGATGTCCGCCGACACGGTGCACCCGGCGGCGGTGCGCGCGGGCCGTGTGCTGCACCTCTCCGGGATCACCGCGGCCCTGTCCAAAACCTGCCTCGACCTGATGCGCGAGCTGACCGCCCGCCGCCCCGGCCGCCCCCTGGTCTCCTTCGACGTCAACCACCGGCCCGGCCTGTGGCGCGACGGGGACGCCCCCACGGTCCTGCGCGACCTCGCCCGGGGCGCCGACCTGGTGTTCGTCGGGCAGGACGAGGCCTGGGGCCTGAGCAGCCCCGAGGCCGTCCGCGCCGCCCTCCCCGAACCCGAGGTGCTGGTCGTCAAGCAGGGCGCCGCCGGAGCCACCGTCTTCGAGCAGCGGGACGTCACCTTCGTGCCCGCGCCCCGGGTCGACGTCGTCGCCGCAGTCGGCGCGGGGGACGCCTTCGCCGCCGGGTTCCTCTCCGCCACCCTGCGCGCACTGCCCGTGCGGGACCGGCTGCGGCACGGACACCTCATGGCCGCAGCCGCCCTCACCGTGCCCGGCGACCTCGCGACACCGCCCGCCCGGGAGCACGCCGACCGGCTCGCCGCCCTGGACGACGCGGCATGGGGGAGACTGCGATTCGGCCCGGGCTGGACCGAGGGGACACAGCGGGCCGCCGAGGAGGTACGTACGCCATGAGCCAGACCGTCGACCGCGCGCTCAGCATCCTGCCGCTGCTCGCCGAGGGCCCCGCCGACCTGGGACGGGTCGCCGACCGCCTCGGCGTGCACAAGTCCACGGCCCTGCGCCTGCTGCGCACCCTTCACGAGCACGGACTCGTCTACCGCCAGTCCGACCAGCGCTACCGCCTCGGCGCCCGGCTCTTCGCGCTCGCCCAGGAGGCGATGGAGAACCTCGACGTCCGCGAGATCGCCCATCCCCACCTGGTCCGCCTCAACGAGAGCTGTGGGCACACCGTGCACCTCGCGGTGTACGAGGAGAACGAGGTCCTCTACATCGACAAGGTCGACAGCCGCTACCCCGTGCGGATGTACTCCCGCATCGGCAAGCCCGTCGCCATCACCGTCGCCGCGGTCGCGAAGCTGCTGCTGGCCGACCTGCCGGAGCACGAGCGGCGGGCGATCGCGGAGAAGCTCGACTACCCCACCTACACGTCCCGTTCGACCCCCGACGCGGCCGCGTTCCTGCGCGAGTTGGAGAAGGTGCGCGAACAGGGCTGGGCCACCGACCTCGGCGGCCACGAGGAGTCCATCAACTGCGTCGCGGCACCCGTCCGCGGCGCCGACGGCCGGGTCGTCGCCGCGATGTCGGTCTCCGCGCCGAACGTCGTCGTCACCGCCGACGAACTCCTCACCCTCCTGCCGCTGGTGCGCCGTACGGCGGACGCCATCAGCGGTGAGTACTCCGGCAGGACACCAGTGAAGGGCACCGCATGACGGACAAGATCGCACTCACCCCGAAGACCCACACCACCCCGCCGGCGAAGTTCTCCCACGGTGTGAAGAAGGGCAACATCCTCCAGGTCGCCGGCCAGGTCGGCTTCCTGCCCGCCGAGGAGGGCAAGGCGCCCACCCCCGCCGGACCGACCCTGCGCGAGCAGACCCTCCAGACCCTGGCCAACGTCAAGGCGATCCTGGAGGAGGGCGGCGCCTCCTGGGACGACGTGATGATGATCCGCGTCTACCTGACGGACGTGGCCCACTTCGCCGAGATGAACGAGATCTACAACGCGTACTTCGAGGAGCAGGGCCTGACCCAGCCGCCCGCCGCGCGCACGACGGTCTACGTCGGCCTCCCCGCGGGTCTCCTCATCGAGATCGACGCGCTGGCCGTCCTCGGCTGACCCACCCCCACCGGCCTTTTCGAGGCGCGGCGCCGTTCGATGCGCCGCGCCGCGCTCCCCCCTACCCAGAAGCCGCATGCATTTACGCAGAGGACCCCCGAATGTCCCCTTCGCTCGCCGCGTCCGCCCCTGCCGAGACCCCACCCCACACCGGAGGACTGCTCCTCCTCGTGGACGGCACCGCCGGACTCCTGCTCACCGCAGCGCTCGGCATCGTGCTGCTGCTCTTCCTCATCATCCGGATGAGACTCCAGCCGTTCGTCGCCCTGCTCGCGGTCTCCATAGCCGTCGGCCTCGCCGCCGGTCTGTCGGTCACCGAACTCTTCGGCACGGTCCAGAAGTCGGACGCCGTCTCCACCATCGAGTCCGGCATGGGCGGCATCCTCGGCCACGTCGCCATCATCATCGGCCTGGGCACCATGCTCGGCGCGATCCTCGAAGTCAGCGGCGGCGCCGAGGTGCTGGCCCGGCGGCTGCTCGGCCTGTTCGGCGAGAAGCGCGCCCCGCTCGCCATGGGCCTCACGGGCCTGATCTTCGGCATCCCGGTCTTCTTCGACGTCGGCATCTTCGTCCTGGCCCCGATCGTCTACGCCGCCGCCAAGCGGTCGGGCAAGTCGATCCTGCTGTACTGCCTGCCCCTGCTCGCGGGCCTCTCCGTGACGCACGCGTTCCTGCCGCCGCACCCCGGCCCGGTCGCCGCCGCCGGTCTCCTCCACGTCGACCTCGGCTGGGTCATCCTGATGGGCATCGTCTGCGGTCTGCCGGCCGTGGCGGCCGCGTGGGCCTACTCGGCGTGGATCGGCCGCCGCATCTTCGTCGCCGTGCCGCAGGACATGGTCGAGGCGGCTCAGGAGGCGAAGCAGGCCGTCGTCGACGAGCAGCGGGCCGCCGGGGTCGCGCCCAGCGAGCAGCCGGTGTCCCTCGGCACGGTCCTGGCCATCATCGGCACGCCCCTGGTCCTCATCCTCGCCGCGACCTTCTCCTCGATCGCCCTGGACCCCTCCACGCTCCGCTCGGTGATCGAGTTCTTCGGCAACCCCTTCGTGGCGCTGACGATCGCCCTGTTCCTCGCGTACTACCTGCTGGGCATCCGCCGCGGCTGGTCCCGCAAGTCCCTGGAGACGGTGTCGACCGCGTCCCTCAAGCCGGTCGGCAACATCCTGCTGGTGGTCGGTGCGGGCGGCATCTTCGGCGCGGTCCTCAAGGCCAGCGGTGTCGCCCAGGCCCTCTCGGACACGTTCAACGACGTGGGTCTGCCGGTGCTCGTCCTTTCCTACCTGATCTCCGTGGTCCTGCGCGTGGCCCAGGGCTCGGCGACGGTGGCGATCGTGACGACGGCGGGCATCGTGGCCCCGCTCCTCTCCGAGACAAACCACTCTCAGGCCTTCGTCGCCCTGGTCATCATGGCCATCTCGGCCGGCTCCATCTTCGCTTCGCACGTCAACGACGGGGGCTTCTGGATGGTGGCCAAGTACTTCGGCATCAGCGAGCGGGACACCCTCAAGACCTGGACGGTGCTGGAGAGTGTGCTGTCCGTGGCGGGGTTCGCGGTGGCGGCGGTATTGAGCCTGTTCGTGTAGGCGTCTGATAACGAAGTCGGGGTCGACTGTGTGCCGCACAGGTTTCTCGACCATACTGCTCCCCTGTGGAGCAGCGCATAGGTTCGAGCAGCCAGCCCCTGGAAGGCGCCGGATTCGACCCGGCCTTCATCCCCGGGCTCACGTCACCCGCGTCCGGACGGACGGAGGAGGACGGGCCGGAGAAGGAGCCTGAGGTCGCGGACGTCGAGGAGGCCGAAGAGGCCGCCGCCGAGTCGGAGGAGACGGCGAAGGCGTCCCCCTCCGAGCCGGAGGAGGACACCGAAGCCGACGTCGACGGCCCCGTCTTCGAGGCGTCCGACCGCCGCGCCCGGCTGGTCGCCGACCACAGAGGCGTACGCCTGTCCCTGGACGACCAGGAGTGCGAGTTCCGCTGGGACGAGATCGGCGCGGTGGAGACGGAGACGGCCCGCTTCGGCAAGCGGTACACCGTCACCGTCCACACCCCTGACCGGCGCTGGTACCCGATCGAGATCGAGGCGCCGGCCAGGAGCCACTTCAAGGAGTGGGACGAGCAGTTGGACGCGGTCCTCGATGCCTACTTCGAGGTGAGTGAACCTGAGGGGCGCGAGGAACCGCGCACCTAACTGCAGTACTGCGTTTCCTTACCGATCGACCGGTACATGCAGTCCGCGTTCTCCAGCAACTGCAGCACCGCGTCGCGGTTACGGGAGGTCTCCCGCTCGATCACCTCGTCGGGCGGGTAGAACCCACCCCCGCCGGAGCGCGGGTACATCTCGAAGGTGTAGCCGAAGATCTTGTGCGCACCCCAGAGGTAGTCGTCGATCGACCCGTCCGTGATGTACAGGTCGCTGGACTGCTCCGCCGTGTACCCGTTGCTCGCGGCCATCTTCTGGCCGACCGTCTTGAACGCCGCGTGGTCGTCGGCGGTCATCCCGGTCGTCGTGTCGGAGTACGTGTAGCCGAACGGCCACAGCACCAGCTCGCTGTAGGTGTGGAAGTCCACGCCCGCCTTGATCTGCTGCTTGCCGCCCACGACCCGGCTGCGCACGAAGTCGGCCACGACCTTCACCTCGGGCGCGGACTCCGCGGCCGAACCCCGGTACGTGTCGGAGGACGTGGAGCCCGAGGAGCCGCCGCAGCAGCCCCAGCGGTAGTTCCAGTTGCGGTTCAGGTCCGTGCCGACGTACGACGAACCGGAGTTGGGCTGCCGGTTCTTGCGCCAGGAGCGGTACGAGCCGGTGGCGATGTCGTACTCGCCGCCGTCCGGGTTGATGTCCGGGACGATCCAGATCTCACGGTTGTTCACCATGCCGGTGACGCGTGAGTCGGAGCCGTAGTCGGAGGTCAGCTCGCGCAGCAGGTACAGCGCCATCTCGACGGTCAGATGCTCGCGGGCGTGCTGGTGGTGCGTGAACAGCACCTCCGGCTCGGACTCGTCGGCGCCCACGTTGTCGCTGATCTTGATGGCGACGATGTTCCGGCCCTGGTAGGACTTGCCGATCACGCGCTGGCTCGCGATGGACGGGTTGGCAGAGACGATCGAGTTGATCTCGTTCGTCATCTCCGCGTAGTTGTGGTATTTCGAGTCGGCCGACGGGAAGTCGAGGAGCCGGACGTCGTCCTCGCCGGCGGACCGGTCCGGCACGGCGCCGAGCGGGGTGACCTCGTAACCCAGGGCGCGCAGCTTCTTGATCTGGCCGGCGCGGCCGGAGACCACGACACCGTGGCCGTGGACCTCGTCCACGGTCACGCCCGTGCGCTGAAGTGCCGTGCGGTCCTTGGCCGTCGAGTGCAGATGGATCTCGTACTGCCGGACGTCGTCCGCCGAGGCGGCCGGCTTGCGGGCGCTGTCGGCGGTGGCGTCGCCGGTCGTCGCGGACAGGGGCGCCGCGAGGACCAGGGCGAGGAGGCCGGCGAGGGCGGCGGTGCGTCTGCCGGTGCGGGCACCGGAGCCTCGTATGCGAAGTCGCATGAAATCTCCTTGTGGGAGGTGGGGTTGTTCCGTGCGACGTACGTGGTGCGGGTGGCGCATATCGTTCTGCCAATGGCATGAGCAGGTCAAGACTGAAAGTGGCCGCGCAGTGTACGCGCGCGGCGTCACGGTCGAGGTGTCACGGCGGAAGTGCACCCCCAGGGGTGGCTCCGGCGTGCATATATGTACGGGACTCGGAGAGAGTGAGGTCCGCGCACAGGGAGCCGGAGTGTCCGGATCCCCGACCCCCACCCCTCAGAGGACTGGCTGATCATGGGCGGATCAGCGCCACGACGGGACCACCACCTGCCGGCCGAGACGACCAGCTTCGTCGACCGGCGTGGCGAACTGACCCAGGGCCGCGAACTGCTGGCCCGCGCACGGCTGGTGACGCTGACCGGACCGGGCGGCGTCGGCAAGACCCGGCTCGCCGCACGCATCGCGGCCCGGGTGCAGCGCGCCTTCCCGGACGGCGTGCGCTGCGTGCACCTGTCCGGACTGCACGACCCGGCTCTGGTCCCGCTGGCCGTCGCCGACGCGCTCGGGCTCCACGACCGCTCCGCCCAGCCGCCCCTGGACGCCCTCGTGGAACAGCTACGGGACCGGCGGCTGCTCCTCGTCGTCGACAACTGCGAGCACCTGGCGGACGCGTGCGCCCGGCTCGCCGCCGCCCTGCTGCACGGCTCCGGGGGCGTCCGGGTCCTCGCCACCAGCCGGCACCGGCTCGGTCTCACCGAGGAGCACCTGCTGGAGGTACGGCCGCTGCCGGTGCCCGACCCGGACGGCGACCTGTCCGCCGCCGAGGGCTACCCCGCCCTCCGGCTCTTCAGCGACCGGGCCGCCGCCGTCGTCCCCGGCTTCCGCCTCACCCCGGCCAACCGCGCCTCGGTCGCCCGGCTGTGCCACCGCCTGGACGGGCTGCCCCTGGCCATCGAACTCGCCGCCGTCCGCATGCGGGTCCTCGACGTCGACCAGCTCCTCGACCGCCTCGACGACCGCTACCGCTTCCTCACCACCGGCAGCCCCGCGGCCCTGCCCCGCCACCAGACCCTGCGCGCGGCGGTCGCCTGGAGCCACGACCTGTGCACCGTCCCCGAGCAGACGGTGTGGGCCCGGCTGTCGGTCCTGGCCGGCGGCTTCGACCTGGAGACGGCGGAGGCGGTGTGCGCGGACGGTCCCGCCCAGGACAACAGCGGGCCTTTGGCCAGGACCGCGTGTCTGGACGGGGCCGAGCTTCGGGAAAGCGCCGGGCCTTTGAGTGGGGCCGTGTGTCCGGGTGGTGCTGGGTCTCTGGACGGGGCCGAGCTTCGGGAAGACGCCGGGCCTTTGGGTGGGGCTGTGTGTCCGGGCGGTGCTCGGTCCCTGGAGAGCACCCGCCCCGTTGGGGGCCTCGTCCCGGTTCCGGGGGGCCGTGGACAGCTCGTCGCGCTCCGGCGCGCGGCACCGGCCGCCCTGCCCGGCCTGCCGGACCGGTGCCCGGACGGCTCCGACCCATACGCCCGGGCCGCGGCAGCGGTCGCGGGGGCCCCGGCCCCGCCCCCCGGCCTGCGCACGGACGACGTCCTGGAGGCCCTCGCCGGGCTCGTGGACAAGTCCGTGCTCTGCCGGGAGCCCGGGCCCGGCGGTGTGCGCTACCGGCTGCTCGACACCCTGCGGCAGTACGGTCTTGAGCAGTTGCGGTGGGGCGCCGGACAGGAGGAGGCCGCCCGGCGGCGGCAGCGGGACTGGATGGCGCGGCGGGCCGAGGAGTACGAGCGCGGCTGGTTCGGGCCCGGGCAGCCGGAGACGGTCGCCCGGCTGCGCGCCGACCGGGACAACCTCCGCGCCGCCCTCGACTTCAGCCTCTCCGCCCCAGGAGAGGCCCTCGCCGGGCTGCGTCTCGCCGGCACGCTCTGGTTTTACTGGCACGCCTGCGGCGCCTCCCGCGAGGGCCTGTACTGGCTCGACCGGGCCCTGACCGCCGCCCCCGGACCGACCCGGGAACGCGCGCGCGGCCTGTGGGTCGCCGGGCTGCTGGCCGCCGCCACCCGGGACTTCCCCCGGGGCCGCCGCCACGCCACCGACGCCCTCGCCCTCGCCCGCGCCCTCGGCGACGACGCCGAGGCCGCGCACGCCGAGTACGTCATCGGCGTCATCCGGCTGTTCGGAGACGACCTGCCCGGAGCGCTGCGGCACTTCGAGACCACCGTCGCCCGCGGCCCCGTGCCCGGCCAGCACCTCAGCCTCGTCGGCCTCGACCAGGTGGAACTCGCCTGCGCGCTGGGCTACCTGGGCGAGGCAGAGCGGGCCGTTGAGGTCTGCGAGCGGGCCCTCAGGCTGTGCGAGCGGCACGGCGAACAGTGGGTCCGGTCCTACGTGCTGCGCATTCTCGCCCTCGCCCACACCGTGCGCGGCGACTGGCCCCGGGCCGAACGGCACGCCAGAGAGGCCCTGCGGCTCAAACTCGCCGTCCACGACGTCATCGGCATCGCCCTCACCCTCGATCTGCTCGCCTCGATCGCGACCGCACGCGGCGACCACGAGCACGCCGCCGTGCTGCTGGGCGGCGCCGACCGCGTCTGGGCCGACATCGACACCGGCCGCTGGGGCTCCCACACCCTCAACTCCGCACGCCGGGACAGCGAGGAGCGGGCGGCCCGGGCCCTCGGGCACGAGGTGTTCGAGCGGGCCCATCGCCGTGGTGGAGCCCTGGGTCTCGCGGAACTGGCCGGCCACGAGCTCCAGGAGCCGGGCCGCCCGCACCCCACGGAACCCGCCACCGCGCCCCCGCACGACGGCACGGTCCGTCTGACCCGCCGTGAGACGGAGGTCGCCCAGCTCGTCGCCGAAGGGCTCGCCAACCAGCAGATCGCCGACCGCCTGGTGATCGCCCGCCGCACCGCCGAGGGCCATGTGGAACGCATCCTCGGCAAGCTCGGCTTCAGCAACCGCAGCCAGATCGCCGCCTGGGTGACGGCCCAGCGCTGCCCCACCCCCACCCACCCACCCGAGGGGATCACGTGACCACCGGAGAACTCAGCCCGTTCGACCACCGCATGGCCGTCTTCGACTCCGACGACGGCTTCCTGGCCGCCGCCCTGCCCTTCCTCGGCGAGGGCCTCGACGCCTCCGGCGAACCGCCGCCGGTGGCCATCGCCGCCCCGCACCACCTGGACCTCCTGCGCGACGCCCTCGGCTCCGGCGCGAAGGACGTCACCTGCATCCCGCACACCGACTGGTACACCGGCTCCGCCGCCAACGCCGTCGCCCGGGCCGCCGCGTACCTCACGGCGCACGCCGGCCCCGGCGGCCGGCTCCACCTCGTCATGGAGCCCGTCTGGAGCGGCCGCGCCGGCCGTTCGGCCCGCGAGACCACCGAGTGGATCCGCTACGAGGCCCTCGCCAACCTCCTCTTCGCCCCCATGGCCACGACCGCCCTGTGCGCGTACGACACCCGCACCGCCGGGCCCGCCGTCGTCGCCGCGGCCCGCCGCACCCACCCCGACACCGAGGTGTACGAGGACCCGCTGCGGCTCGCGGCCGAACTCGACGCCGTACCGCTGCCGTTGCCCCCCGCCGGTGCGCTGCGCGTCCCGGAGCCGCACGGTGCGGCCGTGCAGAGCTGGGCCGTGGGGCGGGGGCTGCCTGATGCGGACGCCGAGCTGTTCGCCGCCGCCGTGGCGGAGAGCGCGGCGGCCCTCGCGCCCCTCGACGGTGGCCTGCTGCTGTGGGGGGAGGCTCCCGGCTGTGTCTGCGAACTGCGCTCGGCCCGCCGTCTCGACGACGCGCTCGCCGGCTTCGTCCCGCCGGCCGCCGGCCCGGAACCGGGACCAGGGCTGTGGTACGCGCGTCAGGTCTGCGCCTACGTGGACATCCGCGACGACGCCGACGGCGCGACGGTCCGTCTCCAGTACGCGTGACCCCCTCACCTGCACAAGCAGGTAGGGGATCGGGTAGTCCTCCCCGTGCGCGGGACCGCCCGAGGGGATCACCCTGGACCCATGCTGCAACTCTCCGGGCGGCACCACCTCCCCGACCCCGACGCCCGCTACGGCCCGTTCCCGCAACCACCGCTGGGAGCGGGGCACCTGAGGGTCGAGTACGCACCCCGGCCCTCCGCCGTCCGTGAGGCACGCGCGGAGGTCCGCAGGCAGTTGGAGGGCTGGGGGCTCGGCGAGCGCGGTGACGTCGCGGAGGTGGCCGAACTGCTCGTCGGCGAACTGGCCACCAACGCCGTGGTGCATGCCGCGAGCCCCTTCCGGCTCACCCTCTTCGCCGCGCACGGCCTCCTGCGCTGCGAGGTCGCCGACGCCGCACGCCGTGTGCCGCGGGTGCTGGACGCGGGCACCGGGGAGAGCGGCCGTGGGATGTTCCTGGTGGACGCGCTCGCCCAGCGCTGGGGCTGCCACCGGGACGGGCCGGGCAAGACCGTGTGGTTCGAGCTCGGCACGTGCGGATCGGACGGCTGCGGTCGGCGACAGCCGTGACGCTCCGCGGGTGGGCCCTGGCGGTGCGTTTCTGCCCGCCTGGGCCCGTCTTCGGGCCGCGGCCCGTCGTGGTTGATCGCGCAGTTCCCCGCGCCCCTGAGGCGATCCCGCTCAGGCCCTCTTGTCGGGTCCCGTTCTTTACGGTTTCTTGATCTGTATGGCCGACACCACGGAGCACACGGGTACGCAGCAACCCCAACCGCGAAAGGCGAGTTGGAAACACATCGGTCCGGGCATCGTCGTCGCGGCGACCGGTGTCGGCGCCGGTGACCTGGTCGCCACGCTGATCGCGGGCAGCAACTTCGGCTACACCCTCCTGTGGGCCGCGATCATCGGCTGTCTGGTGAAGATCTCCCTGGCCGAGGCGGCGGGTCGCTGGCATCTGTCCACCGGCCGCACCCTGTTCGACGGCTGGGCGAGCCTCGGCCGCTGGACCACCTGGTTCTTCGCGGTCTACGTCGTGGTCTGGGGCTTCGTCTACGGCGCCGCGGCGATGTCGTCGAGCGCGCTGCCGCTGCAGGCGCTGTTCCCGGACGTGATGGACCTCAAGTGGTGGGGCATCGCCTGCGGCCTGGTCGGCCTGGTCTTCGTCTGGTTCAACAAGTACGCGGTGTTCGAGAAGGTCATGACGGTCCTGGTGGGCGTCATGTTCGTGGTGACGGTGTACCTGGCGATCCGGGTCACGCCGAACATCCCCGACGCCTTCGCCGGACTCCTGCCGGTACTGCCGGACGAGAAGGACTCGATCCTCAACACGCTGGGCCTGATCGGCGGGGTGGGCGGCACGATCACGCTCGCGGCGTACGGCTACTGGGTCAACGCCAAGGGCTGGACCGACACCGGCTGGATGAAGGTCATGCGGCTGGACAACCGCGTCGCCTACGCCACCACCGGCGTCTTCGTCGTCGCGATGCTGTTCGTCGGCGCGGAGCTGCTCCACTCGGCGAACGTGGCCATCGCCAGCGGTGACAAGGGTCTGATCCAGCTGGGCGACATCCTGGAGAAGGAGTACGGCTCGGCCACGGCGAAGTTCTTCCTGATCGGCTTCTTCGCCACGTCCTTCACCTCGCTGATCGGCGTCTGGCACGGCGTGAGCCTGATGTTCGCCGACTTCGTGGCCCGCTTGTCGGGCCGGGGACAGGCCAAGGGGGAGGAGGTCGCCTCGGGGACCCGCGAGCGCTCCTGGCCGTTCCGCGCCTACCTGCTCTGGCTGACCTTCCCGCCGATGATTCTGCTCTTCGAGGGCCAGCCCTTCCGTCTGATCATCATCTACGGCGTCCTCGGCGCGGCCTTCCTGCCCTTCCTCGCCGGCACCCTACTCTGGCTCCTCAACTCCTCCCGCACGCCCCGGGAGTGGCGCAACGGGGCCCTCAGCAACGTCATGCTCGCCGTCGCCGGCCTGCTGTTCCTGATCCTGTGCGTGAAGCAGATCTGGGACCAGCCGTGGGGGGAGTTCTTCTAGGGCAGGCCCAGGCTCCGCAGCAGCCGCCGTACGCCCAGGCTCCGTCGCAGCCTGTGGCGGACGGCCCGGACTTCCTGGCCGTCGACAAGCGCAACGCGGTCGTCGTCGACGCGTCGGGCGTCGCCTTCGAGTCGTCCGGGCTCTCGATCGAGTTCCGCTGGCCCGAGATCCGCAGCGTCCACTACCAGGCGAGCCCGGGCGGCAAGGCGCTGATGGTCGCCGTGATCCACATGGACGGCCGGTTCTTCGAGTGCGTGGTGGAGGCCAAGCCCAGGTCGCGGCTCCAGGAGTGGTTCCCGCAGCTGGCCTGGGTGCTCGGCCACTACCGTCCGACGGGATAGGGGCTGTTACGGGAGCCCGTGCACATGCGGCCCCACCGCGTTGGACCAGGCGTTGCCCGCCGCGGCGTCCCAGTTGGTCGACCAGGTCATCGCACCGCGCAGGCCGGGGTACGTCCGCGGCGGCTTGAAGGTGCCGCAGCCGGTGGCCCTGGTCAGACAGTCCAGGGCGTTGTTCACCACGGCCGGCGAGACGTAGCCGCTGCCCGCGCCGCGCGTCGAGGCCGGCAGGCCCAGACCCACCTGGGACGGGGCGAGGCCGTTCTCCAGCTGGATGCAGGCCAGGGCCGTCAGGAAGTCGACCGAGCCCTGGCTGTAGACCTTGCCGTCGCAGCCGAGCATGGAACCGCTGTTGTAGTACTGCATGTTGACGACCGTGAGGATGTCCTTCACGTTCAGCGCGGTCCGGAAGTAGCCGTTGGACGTCGACTGCATGTCGATCGTCTGCGGAGCCATCGTGAGGACGAGGGACGGGCCCGCCTTCGCCGACAGCGCACGCAGCGCCTGCGTCATGTACGTCGCGTTCAGGCCGTTCTCCAGGTCGATGTCGACGCCGTCGAAGCCGTACGTCTGCATCACGGAGTACACGCTGTTCGCGAAGTTCGTCGCGGAGGCCGCGTCGTTGACCGACACCGTGCCGCGCTCACCGCCGACCGAGATGATGACCTTCTTGCCGGCGGCCTGCTTCGCCTTCACGTCCGCCTTGAACTGCTCGACCGTGTAGCCGTTCAGCCCGGCCGAGTCGAGGGTGAAGGACACCGCCCCGGGCGTGCCCGTGGCGTCGGCGAAGGCCACCGCGATGATGTCGTAGGCGGCGGGGACGTCCGAGATGCGCTGGACCGTCGCGCCGTTGTCGAAGTTCTGCCAGTAGCCGGTCACCGCGTGCTCGGGCAGGGCGGGGCCCGGCCCGTTCGGCTTGTTCGTGGTCCCCGTCACGGCCGCCGACTTCGGCGACTCACCGGCCCCGTTCGTCGCCGTCACCTGGAAGGAGTACGACGTCGAGGCCGCGAGCCCGGTCACCGTCGCCGAGGTGCCGGAGACCGCCGTCACCTTCGTGCCGTCGCGGTAGACGGTGTAACCCGTCGCCCCCGACACCGTGTTCCACGCCAGGGAGACCGAGGAGGACGTGGTGCCGGAGACGTTCAGGCCGCCCGGCGCGGGCGGGATCGTGGGGCCGGGGTCCGTGCCCCCGCCGCCGTCGGGGCCGAACACCGACACGTCGTCCGCGTAGTAGGCCGCCTGCCCGTACCAGCCGTGCGTGTACACCGTCACCGAGGTGGTCGAGGAGCCCGTGGTGAAGGTGGTCGACAGCTGCTTCCAGGAGGAGGAGTCGGGCGTCCAGGTGGACACGTCCGTCGTGCCCGTGCCCGTCACGCCGAGGTAGGCGTACCCGCCCCGGACCCAGGCGCCCAGCGTGTACGTCGAGTCGGGCTTCACCCGGACCGTCTGGGCGCACCGGGCGTTGTCCTGCCCCGAGGGGGTCGCCCGCAGCGCGGCCGTGCCGGTGCGGACCGGGGAGGAGACCGTCGTGCCGCTGCCCGCCGAGCAGGTCCAGTCGCTCAGGCCCGACTCGAAGCCGGCGTTCCTGGCGTTGTTGACGTCGGCGGCGCTGGCCTGGCCGACGGTCGTGACAGTGAGGGCCAGGGCAGCCGTGACGGCACCCGACCAGAGCCGCAGGGATCGTCTGTGTGGGGACATGACAAGAAAATGGTCCAGACCAAAGCGACTGTCAAGAGGTCCAGACCAACCGGTCGAGCGGGATGCGCGAGCGCGGGTACGCGACGCGGCGCCAGGCGTGGGCCTTAAGGACCCGAGCGAAGGCCCGCCGTCACCACTGGGCCCGCTGGGCCCACCGCCCGGGACCGCCCCGGCCGCCGAGATGACCGGCAAGATGCTCAACGTGCCCCGTTTTGACGCCTCTTGTGCAACGGCAGTTGCCCTCCAGCTACACAAACGCTGTTCTCCGGTCACAGAGGCGTGGATACAGTGCTGAGGTAGTCACGCAGTGAAGTCGACACGGTGCGCCGGAGTGACACCCGGCGTTCCGACCGGCATGGGGAAACGGGGAGCTGCGCGTGCCAACTGCCATTGCCGTGACCAGCGCCGACATGGCGCTGCCGCCACAGGACGAACGCACCCTGCCCGCCGTCGTGCTGCGGGACGTCGACCGACGCCCCCTGGAGCAGGCGCTGGCCGAGATGCAGGCCCTCGTCGAGCACCACGGACATGTGATCGTGGTCTGCTCGCAGGCCGCGCCCACCGCGGTGCAGCGACGCCTGCACACCCTGCGCTCCCTCATGGAGAGCGACCGGATCGCCCTGTTCCGCCCCGACCTGCCACCCCTCGGACTGGCCGTCCTGGCCCGCCAGTTACGGCAGCTCGCCTCCTGCGACATCAGCCCCGGCGTGCTCGCCTCGGCCGGCCGGCTGCTCGTCCACTACATCCACGCCGGCGCGCTGCTGAACTCCGTGGCCCGCCTCGACCGCGTTCCCGTCGGCCTGAAGTCGCACGCCAAGTCCTGGGTGCCCGGCAGCCAGTTCGGCGTCCTCGCCCACCCCGAGCCGCACCTCGTGAGGATCACCCCCGAGGCGCAGCTTCCCGGCCCCGAGTTCGGCACCTGGATGCTTCTCGCCAAGGGCCAGCTCCAGTCCGACTGGGTCACCGGCACCCTCGCCCCCTCCTGGAAGGTGCAGGGCCTGCGTGAGACCCCGCTCCCGGCCGAATCACCCGGCTGGTGGGGCACCGGCAGGCTCATCGAGTTCTGCAGCTACCTGCCCGACCTGTCCGTCCTCTACCAGCTGGTCACCTCCGTCCGGCGCAGCCGGTGCCACTGGTGCGGCATCGACGTCATCGGGGACCGCTGCGTGTTCTGCTCGGCCACGCCACCCGTCCACGACAGCCCGCCCCACCAGCAGCTCGAGAACCGAACGGCCGTCGGCTGAGGCCTGACACCGCTCGTCAGCACTGTTCCGATCCCGCTCGACCATATCCCCAACGAGGTTGTACGGTTCATGAACTCCCGTCAGCGCCGCGGCGTGATTCTCCTGCTCCTGTCGGTCGTCTGCGCCCTCGGCGCCTTCGCCGGCGTGCTCTCCGTCATCAGCGACGTGAAGTCGAAGGTCGGCCCCGAGGTCACCGCCTACCGGCTGAAGTCCGAGGTGCCGCCCTACACCACCCTCAGCACGGGCCAGTTCGAGAAGATCAAGATGCCCGAACGGTGGCTGTCCGACAACGCGGTCACCGATCTGCGGGAGATCCAGGGCAAGATCGCCGTCACCACGCTGCGCGCGGGCTCCCTGCTCCAGTCCGACATGATCGTCCGCCGGCCGGCCCTCCAGCCCGGCCAGCAGGAGGTCGCCATCATGATCGACGCGGCGACCGGCGTGGCCGGCAAGATCACGCCCGGCGCCTCGGTCAACGTCTACGCCACCTTCGAGGGCGCACGCGAGGGCGACCCCGACCAGTCGAAGATCATCGTCACCAACGCCAAGGTCCTCGACGTCGGCGACCTCACCGCGCTCAAACCCGACGAGAGCAACCGAACCCAGCAGCCCACCGACGCCGTCCCGATCACCTTCGCACTGTCCGCCCTCGACGCCCAGCGCATCACCTACGCCGAGTCGTTCGCCAAGCGGGTCCGGCTCGCCCTGGTCGCGCCCGGCGGCGACACCACCGTCCCCGAGCGGGACCGGACGTACGAACTCGCGAAGGACAAGTGAGAGGCTGCCATGCCCACGAGGATCCTCCCGGCAGTCGGTGACACGGACGCGGTCCGGTCCGTCACGACACTGCTCAGCCAGCTCCCGGACGCCGAGCCCGTCGCCCCCGTGGTCGACTCCACCCAGCTCATCGACACCCTCGCGCGGCTGGCCGCCGAATCGGTCGACGAGCTGCCGGAGGTCGTGATCGTCCACGAGCGGATCGGCCCGGTTCCCGCGCTGGAACTGATCCGCGAAGTGGCCCTGCGCTTCCCGGCCGTCGGCGTCATCCTCGTCACCTCCGACGCGAGCCCCGGCCTCTTCCAGGCCGCCATGGACTACGGCGCCCGCGGCCTGGTCGCCCTGCCCCTCAGTTACGAGGAACTCGCCAGCCGCGTCCAGGCCGTCGCCCAGTGGTCCACCGGCGTACGACGGCACCTGGGCGCCGGCGGCGACGTGTTCACCGGCGTCGGCGGCACCGTCGTCACGGTCAGCGGCGCCAAGGGCGGCGCAGGCACCACCCTGACCGCCATCCAGCTCGCCCTGGCCGCCCAGGCCTCCGGCCGCAGCACCGCCCTGGTCGACATGGACCTCCAGACCGGCGACGTCGCCTCCTACCTGGACGTCCAGTTCCGCCGCTCCGTCGTCGACCTCGCCGCCATCACCGACATCTCCCCGCGTGTCCTCGCCGACGCGGTCTTCCGGCACGACACCGGCCTCGCCCTGCTGCTCGCCCCCGCCGAAGGGGAACGCGGCGAGGACGTCACCGACCGCGCCGCCCGGCAGATCGTCAGCGCCCTGCGCTCGCGCTACGAGGTCGTCGTCATCGACTGCGGCGCCCAGCTCGGCGGCGCCGGGGCGGCGGCCGTGGAGATGGCCGACCGGGCCCTGCTCGTCACCACGCCGGACGTGGTCGCCGTACGGGGCGCGAAACGGGCCGTGCGGATGTGGGACCGGCTGCAGATCCGCAAGGCCGAGGAGACGACCGTCGTCGTCAACCGGCACTCGCGCGGTACGGAGATCCAGCCGCCCCTGATCCAGAAGATCACCGGCACGGCGGTCGCGGCCACCGTGGTCCCCGCCAACTTCAAGGAACTGCAGAGCGTCGTGGACGCGGGCCGTATCCACGAACTGGAGAACAAGAGCTCCGTGAAGCAGGCCCTGTGGGGCCTGGCGGGGGAGCTGGGGCTGGTCAAGACCCCGGACGGTGCCCAGAAGGGGGGCCGGGGGGCGGTGGGCTTCCGGCGGAGGAGGGAGGGATGAGGGTGCTGAGGGTGCCTTTAAGGAAGCGGGACAGGGGGCAGGTGACGATCGAGTTCCTGGGGATGACGCCGACGATCATCGTGACGCTGATCGCGCTGTGGCAGGCCGTCCTCGTCGGCTACACCTACATCCTCGCGGGCAACGCCGCCGACGAGGCCGTACGGCAGGGGACGGCTGCGGAGCCGGGGGTGCGGCAGGGCGTGTGCGAGCAGGCGGGCAAGGACAAGCTGTCGGACGCGTGGCGTTCCGGGGCCGAGGTGACCTGCGGCGGCTCGGGCTTCGTGACGGCCGACGTGGCCCTGGAGGTCCCGGTCCTGTTCCCCGGCACGCTGTCCTTCGGGTTCACGGTCGAAGGCCACGCCGGGGCGGTCGAGGAGGCGAAACCGAGATGACCGGTATCCGCAAGGTCCGCGACCGCGGCCAGGTCGCCATCGAGTACATCGGCTTCCTGCCGATCCTGCTGATCGTCGCGCTGGGGGCCGTGCAGCTCGGCCTGATCGCCTACACGGCCCAGCAGGCCGGCACGGCGGCCAGGACGGGGGCGCGCAGTGCGTCGCTGGACGGTCCGTCCGAGGCGGACTGCAGGGCAGCGGTCAGCAGCTGGCTGGCAGACGGGACGAGCTGCTCGGCGCCGACCGGCGGGGACGAGGTCACGGTCACGGCCACCGTGCAGATCCCGTCCCTCGTGCCGGGCTGGAAGTTCGACCCGGCCGTCAAGACCGCCACGATGCCGCGCGACCACTGAGCGACGAACGAGGAGCACCCGACTCATGAGCCTGCGAGCACGGATCAACACCCCCGAGGAGAAGGGCAACCGGGGCGAGGACGGCCACATGGTCGCCTCCTACCGGGCCAAGCTCCTGGAGGAGATCGACCTCGCGGAAATGAGTTCGCTGGCCGCCGCCGAGCGCAGGGCGCGGCTTGAGCGGGTGCTGGGGCACATCATCAGCCGCGAGGGCCCGGTCCTGTCGACGGTGGAGCGCTCGCAGCTGATCCGCAGGGTGGTCGACGAGGCACTGGGCCTCGGCATCCTGGAACCGCTCCTGGAGGACGCGTCCATCACCGAGATCATGGTGAACGGCCCGGACGCGATCTTCGTGGAGCGCGGCGGCCGGGTCGAGCAACTGCCGTTGCGCTTCGCCTCCAACGACCAGCTCATGCAGACGATCGAGCGGATCGTCTCCACGGTCAACCGCCGCGTGGACGAGTCCAACCCGATGGTCGACGCCCGCCTGCCCTCCGGCGAGCGCGTCAACGTCATCATCCCGCCCCTGTCCCTGACGGGCGCCACCCTCACCATCCGCCGCTTCCCGCGCTCCTTCACGCTCCAGGAGCTGATCGGCCTCGGCTCGCTCGACGAGCACATGCTGTATCTGCTGGCGGGCCTGGTGCAGGCGAAGTTCAACATCATCGTCTCCGGTGCGACGGGCACCGGCAAGACGACGCTGCTCAACGCGCTGTCCGGCCTCATCCCCGAGGGCGAACGCATCATCACCATCGAGGACTCCGCCGAACTCCAGCTCCAGCAACCCCACGTGATCCGCCTGGAGTCGCGGCCCCCGAACGTCGAGGGCAAGGGCCAGATCACCATCCGCGACCTCGTCCGCAACTCCCTGCGCATGCGCCCCGACCGGATCGTCGTCGGTGAGGTCCGCGGCGGCGAGTCCCTCGACATGCTCCAGGCGATGTCCACGGGCCACGACGGCTCACTCGCCACCGTCCACGCCAACAGCGCCGAGGACGCGCTGATGCGACTGCAGACCCTGGCGTCCATGTCGGACGTCGAGATCCCCTTCGTGGCGCTGCACGACCAGATCAACAGCGCGGTCGACGTCATCGTGCAGCTGACGAGGTTCGCCGACGGCGCCCGCCGCATCACCGAGATCGCCCTGATGGACAGCCACGGCAGCGACCCCTACCGCCTGGTCACGGTCGCCCGCTTCAACGCGCAACCCATGACCTCCGACGGCCGTATCCACGGGGCCTTCGAGTACTACCCCCTCCCGCGCCGCACCGCCGACCGCCTCTACATGGCGAGCCAGCCCCTTCCGCAGGCGTTCGGCATCGCTCGGTCGGCGGACCAGCTAGCCACCCGAGAAGCCAGGTAGGACCGACCGATGGAACTGCAATCGCTCATCACGCTCACCACCGGCGTCACTCTGCTGACCTGCGTCCTCGTGGTCGTCGGCCTGCACTCCTACGCCATGGGCAAGGCACAACGGCAGGCCCTGGTCGACCGCCTGTCCACCACGGGCCAGATCCCGGCCGGCGGCCGACGCCGCAACTTCCGCGGCATCGACCGCCGTCTGCGACGCACCAGGCTCGGCAAGAAACTGGAACTGCGCCTGGCGGCGACCGGCCTGGACATCACCCCGGGCGAGTTCTTCGTCTACATGCTCGCCACGGTCGCGGGCCTGTGGCTGATCGGCCAGGCGGCCCTGGCCCCGTTCTTCGGGCCTCTGGCGGGCCTCCTGGGCATCGGGGTGGCGGTCCAGTTCCTCAACTGGCAGCGCCAGAAACGCATCGAGAAGTTCATCAACCAGCTCCCCGAGATGGCCCGGATCCTCGCCAACGCCACCCAGGCGGGCCTCGCCCTGCGTACGGCGATCGGCATGGCCGCCGAGGAGATGGAAGCCCCCGCGGGCGAGGAACTCGGCAAGGTGTCCAACCAGCTGGCGGTCGGCGCCTCGATGGACGACGCGCTGGGCGAACTGGCCGACCGCCTCCCCTCCCGCGAACTGGTCGTCCTCGTCACCACACTGGTCCTGTCCAACCGGGCCGGTGGTCAGGTGGTCAGCGCCCTGCGCAACCTGACGGAGACGCTGGAGGAACGCAAGGAGACCCGGCGCGAGGTCCGCACCCAGCTCTCCCAGGTCAACATGACGTCGTACGCCGTCCCGGTCCTGGGCGTCGGCTCCCTCTTCCTGATGAACGGGGTGAAGGACGGCGCCCTGGACCGCATGACCGGCTCCGCCTTCGGCCAGGCGGCGGTCATCATCGCCTTCTCGCTCTACGCCGTGGGCTTCGTCCTCATCCGCCGCCTGTCCCGCATCGACGTCTGAGAGCACGGAGGCAACCATGGGACTGCTGCTCGCCCTGCTGATGGGCCTCAGTGTCTGGGGCGTCTTCGCCGGCATCCGCATGTACCGCGCGGAGGCCAAACTGCCCGGCGACCTTGCCCTGGCCCTGGAGGTCGGCTCCACCCGCACCGGCGCGGTCGACTCGCTCATCGACCGCCTGGGCATGCGCTACGCGCCCGCGGTGCTGCGGCTGATGGGTCCGAAGCAGGTGGCCAAGTACCGCCGCAAGATCGACCTCGCGGGCAACCCCGGCGGCCTGACGATCGACCGGTACGCGGCGCGGCGGGCGGTCTACGGCTTCCTGGGCGCGGTGGGCTTCCTGGTCTTCCTCATGCGGGGCCAGCTGCTGGTCGCCCTGCTCCTGCTGGCCTTCGGAGCATTCTGGACGGAGGTCGGCATCTGGTCGGCGATCCGCATCCGCAAGGACGTCATCGAACGGACCCTGCCGGACTTCCTGGACGTCCTGGCGGTCGTGGTGAGCGCCGGCCTCGGATTCCGCCAGGCGCTGGACCGGGTCGCCTCCCGCTACGAGGGCCCCTGGGCCGACGAACTGCGCATCACCCTGCGCCAGATGGACCTCGGCATGAGCCGCCGCCAGGCCTTCGCGGAACTGCGCCGCCGCAACGACTCCGAGCAGGTGGCGATGTTCGTGACGGCACTGCAGCAGGGCGAGGAACTGGGCGCGCCGATCGTCGACACGCTGGTGTCCCTCGCCAAGGACATGCGCCGCACGGACGCGCAGAACGCCCGCCGCAAGGCGGCCCGGGCCGTCCCCAAGGCCACGATGATGATCACGACCTTCATGGTCCCGGCCACCATGCTCCTGCTCGGCGCCGGCCTGATCCTCGGCTCGGGCACGGACTTCGGCTCGGTCACGGGGAAGTAGGGGAGGGGCGACGGTATGTCGATGACAGGGGAGCGGACGGGGCTGCTGGGCCGTCGCCGCCGCCGGACCGAGCAGCCACCGGAGATCACGACGCCCCCGGCGGGGACCGTGCTGCCGGCGCATGTCCGCACGGGTGCACCGGACGTGCCCGTGACATCGGTGACGCCTGCGCTGCCACCGGGGTGGGAGGCGGCGGTGGGCGGTGAGCCGACGCTGCGGATCAACGGGGGTGGGCGGCGGAAGGCCGGGGGGCCGAGGGGGGCTGCGCCGGGTCACCTGCCGACGGCCGCGGGCAGCGCCGCACCGGAGCGACACGCGGACGGTGAGTCGCAAGCGTCGTTGAACGGCCGATCGGCCGCCGAGGGCGCCGCGCCCTTGCAGGGGCCACCCGCGCCCGACGACGACGGCAGCCCGGGTGGTGCGGCCGGGGGTCAGCTCCCGGCCGAAGAAGACCAGGAGACCAGCCACCCCGCACCGCCCGCACCCGACGGCGGCGGCCGCCCGGGTGGTGCGGTGGCAACCCGGCTCCCGGCCGAAGAAGGCCAGGACACGACCCATCCCGCCGGTCCCGCGATCGACATCCAGATCAATGCCCTCCAGGCCATGTGCCGCCAGGTCTTCGGCTTCCGCCTGGCCATGATCGCCCTGGCGACCCCCACCGCCCTCGTCAACGCGAACGACGGCCTGCCCACCCGCCTCGTCGGCGCGGCCGTGGTCGTCACCTTCATGACCTCCTACGTCCTCTTCCGAGACTGGGAACGCTTCGGCCCCCTCCTCCTGCGCCACCCCTCCCTCCTCGCCGTGGACACCCTCTTCGGCGCCCTGCTCCTCATCGCCGCAGGCCCCGACAGCACCCTCGCCTACGTCAGCGTCTGCACCCCGCTCCTGGCAGGCCTCGTCTACGGCTGGCGCGGCGCGGCGGTCTTCGCCTCCCTCCAGGCCCTCCTCCTGCTCCTCATCCACGCGGCACAGGAGGACCCGGCCCCCGGCATCACCGAGTCCGCCCTTCTGCCCGGCCTCTGCGTCATCGCCGGCGCCGTCGGTTCCAGCCTCCGCAACCTCATGCTCCGCTTCGGCGCGGCCACCCAGGCCCTCACCACCGTCCAGGCCCGGCTCGCCGTGACGGAAGCGGTCAGCGCCGAACGAGCCCGCCTCGCCCGCGAGATGCACGACTCGGTCGCGAAGACCCTGCACGGCGTGGCCCTGGCCGCCGACGGCCTGACCACCTCGACGAACGCCGACCGTATGGACCCGGCCCTGGTGAGCCAGCAGGCAGCTCTGGTCGCCCGCTCGGCCCGCCGGGCCGCCGCGGAATCCCGGGAACTCCTGGCCGACCTGCGCCGAGAATCGGACCCGTCCCAGGCCACGGACGTCCTGGTCGAACTGGCCGCCCGCACACGTGACTTCAGCACCCGCACCGGCCTCCCGGCGGTCTACCGCCCCACCGGCGCCCACGCCGTACCCCCTGTCCCCCCGGCCGTGGCCCGCCAACTCCTCACCATCGCCTCGGAAGCCATGGAGAACGCCCACCGCCACGCCCACCCCACCCGCGTCGACGTCAGCGCGGGCGTCCACGGCCACCTGCTCCGCATCAGCGTCTACGACGACGGCTGCGGCCTCCCGCCGGGCACCACCCTCGAACAGCTGCGCCGGGCGGGCCACTTCGGCCTGGTCGGCATGGTCGAACGCGCCGCCTCGGTCGGCGCCCGCATCCGCATAGGCCGCGGCGGCCACTCCCAGGGCACGGAGGTACGCCTGGAACTGCCCCTGGCCGCCCTGACCACCCCCACCGCATGACCCCACGACCCGAGAGGAGGCCC